>MVRU01000026.1 GCA_002067745.1 Syntrophus sp. PtaU1.Bin005 | reverse complement strand
GCTTAACAACAAGCAGGAAATCTACCGTTCAAGCAATGTGGCGTCGGTCTTGGGTGCCGTCGATTATTGCCGTCAGGCGCTTGCCGAGCTTGAGTCAATGAAGCTGTTACCGGCGGCGGACGCGGAAAAAATTCAATTTTTTCTGGACAATGTGCCGGATCATTCAGTTTTCACGGAAGATGAGGTTTATGATTTTCCGCTGCAATAGAACGTCCGGGGGCTACCCTCACCCACGGAAATAGGCCGGGCTTAGTCACCCTGGCCGGACACGTCGGGGGGATACTGCGGGTTGATTGTTGGCTTGTTGCCCTTTCTGCGGTTGACCCCTGGCCTTTTTCATTTTATGCCATGATAAAGTCCACACCGAACCTTGAGATTTCACACGACGCAAACCTTTGCCGGGGCGCTTTCCGGCTATGGTTTACGGTCCTGATTGACGCCTTTGAACGCCTTCGAGATTGGGGGCCGTCCGGGGGCGCGGAGTCTTTTCTATTTGATCGGGATAATCAATTTTTCGATGCCGTCTGTCATGCGCTGAACATTGAGCCGGAAACGATGAGGTACAGAATCAGAAAGGCCCTAAAAAAGCGGTGAGCGGTTCAAATTCGGGCGTCCTGGCCTCATTTCAGGATGAGGCGAATGTTGGGGACCCGTCTTAATCCATTGAAGGCGTCCTGAGGCGATTTCCCCTTGACTTCGGGTTGCAATGAATGGACACAAAACCCCTTTTTCGAGAAATCGGAAGGGGTTTTTTAATGGGCCGGGAAAATCTTTTTTGTGGGGGCCGGGGCTTCGGTCCTGGGAAGATTTTAAAGCCGGACAGGGATCAAAATCTTGTCTGGCTTTTTGTGGGGAAAAAATAAAAAGTGGGGAGAGAGTGGGGAGAGAATGAACTTGTCCGGAAAAATAAAAAGGGCTTTACAGTTCATTTAAATCTGTAAGCCCTTGATTTTACTTGGTGCCGGAGGTGGGAATCGAACCCACATGACCGCAAGGATCGGGGGATTTTGAGTCCCCTGCGTCTACCAGTTTCACCACTCCGGCGCAGGTCCTGATTAGCCCAGCCCGCCTTCTCTTGTCAAGAAAAATCTGTTGACAAGGATGCGAGCCCTGTGTTAAAGGTCCCCTTCCAATTCAACGGGGTTGTAGCTCAGTTGGGAGAGCGCTTGAATGGCATTCAAGAGGTCAGGGGTTCGACTCCCCTCAGCTCCACCAGAAAAATCAGGGACTTGAGTAAGCATAGATCAAGTCCCTTTTGTTTTTCCTTTCTATTTTACCCATTCTTTACCCACTTTTTATTTTTTACCCATAAATTTTATCCATAAAACGAGGGATTGAGTCGACTTAATGGGATAGGCGCATATCCCGGGTCAGCAATAAAAAAGCCATAAAAAAGTATATCTGGCTATCTGGCTTTCTTTTCAATGTTTATGACGATGTTATTCTGCCTGCTAATGCAATTTATAGAAATAGTTAAATATTTTTAATATCCATTCCAATGTTATGCTGAATGTGGTATAGAGCGCATCGCTGTTGTTTGACATTCTCACGTTGGATCAAACCTATGGAACTTCGCAAAACTTATTCAATAGCAGCATTCTTTGCATTTCTTTTATTCACTTTAGTATTATCCTTTCCATCCTAATGTCGTCATCCAAACCAGTAAAGGTAGGTAGCAAAAGTATCTGATGGTAAAACATTGCAGGTTAACCCAAAGAAACACAAACTGAGGATTAGACTGTATGTCTGTGATGCCACTGATAACCGAAAGGATAAATAGGAAAATGGGGGAAAAGTATAGCTACCCACCGAATGAGTCATCTCTGGAAATTCAAAAAAGACGAAATCGACAAGTGGGTACGCAAAGGCGGAGTAAATGAAACCAGTGGTGAGTATGATAGAAAAGAATAAGTCTCTATCCCGGTTCGGGTTCAGCTTCGAACACGGCGGCGCTCACACTGCTCGCACCATGATGCTTGAGGAGCTGAGAGCTTTGCTGACCTATGTCAACTGCCCCGAGGTTGATAAGAACGATTATTTCCGAGCAATAGTTGACGAAAATTGCTTGGGTAAGCGCTCCGGTAAAACCCGCGCTCTCACGTATCGACACCTGGTTGATCTTTACTCACTTGATCGTACCAATGCCCTTTTCCGAGTCCTTCTCTATTTTTGGAATCGCGACATCGAAGGCCGGCCACTGCTGGCACTGCTCTGCACCTACGCCCGAGACTCCATTTTCCGCTCCACGGCACCGTTCATCCTGAGGTTTCCAGAAGGGACGATTATTAACCGCGTGTCTCTTGAGGAGTTCATCGATGATCAAGAACCTGGCCGCTTCAGCAAGGCGACTTTGAAATCCATGGCCCAGAACATCAATTCGACATGGACGAAATCCGACCATCTCTCTGGTCGCGTCCGAAAGGTACGGGCACGCGCCAATCCAACCGCTGGGAGCGTCTCCTATGCCTTGTTCCTTGGCTATCTCTCAGGTGTGCGGGGACAGGCACTTTTCCAGACGGAATACACCAAGCTACTCGATTGCACTTTCGACAAGGCCATTGAGCTTGCCGAAGAAGCATCCCGCAAGGGTTGGATCGTGTTCAAACGCGTGGGCGACGTCATTGAGGTTTTGTTCCCGAATCTGATCAATCAAGAAGAAATGGAGTGGCTTCGTGAGCAAAATTAAACGGCTGATACATTCCTACAGCAAATACATATTAGTCCCCTGGCGCGATGATGCCGCTGCTGCGCAGCGTGTGATTTTCTGTGTTTACAACGAGACTCAAGAACGCTGGTTGCGGGCCAAAGTGGATGAATTTGAAATCGTTACCCGGCAAGCAGGCCACGAATGGGCGATTTTCGACCTCACCGACACCTTTGCCACTTGGCTCGCCTCGCAACGATACGCCAAGAGCTACTTCCAGAAGCCGCATCTGCTCTCCACGCTGCTGCCGAAATACCTCGCTTTCATCACTGAGGAGTTCGAGTCCTTCCTCCGGAGTAACGATATCGGAGCGGATTCCGTCGTTGCGCTCAAAGGAGTCGGGTCGCTTTTCGGCTTTCTGAAGGTGAAAGAGGTCGTCGATAAACTGGCACCCATGGTCAAGGGACGGCTGCTGGTCTTCTTCCCGGGCAGTTACGAAAACAACAACTACAGGCTGCTGGATGGCTATGACGGATGGAATTATCTCGCTGTGCCGATCACTGCGGACAAGGAATATTGAACGAGGGGTTGATGATGATTAATCGTGACATTTATCAAAAAGATCCGGCCACCAGAAAACTGGTCAATGAAGGGGTGGCAAGCGTCAACGACGAAAAAACAAGCCAGGCACTGGCCGTACTCCGTTATGAGTTGGAGACCTTTGTCTGCGAAGGTCAATATGAAAAAGGGATGTCACACATCCTTGAAACCTATCTGAAGAACATCGACCAGGCGCAGCAACCGGCTGTTTGGGTCAGTGGCTTTTACGGTTCGGGTAAATCACACCTCGTCAAAATGCTCCGTGCGCTTTGGGTTGACACGGTCTTTGAAGATGGAGCCACCGCTCGCGGCATTACCAACCTGCCACAAGGCATTCGCGACAACCTCAAGGAGCTGAGCACCCAGGGCAAGCGTCATGGAGGCTTGCACGCCGCTTCCGGAACGTTAGGAGCTGGTGCCAGTGGAAGTGTTCGACTGGCACTTCTGCGGATCATCTTCAAATCCGTTGGCCTGCCTGAGCAGTACCCAGTGGCCCGCTTCATCATGTGGCTCAAGCACGAAGGAATCTATGAACAGCTCCGCACCCACGTTGAGCAAAGCGGCTTCGACTGGAACGAAGAGATGGACAATTTCTATGTAGCGGAAGGACTCCATGATGCTCTGGTCCAAGCCAAACCTAAACTCTTTTCTTCTCCTGCATCCTGCGTCGAAACCCTGAACAACCTCTATCCCTACGTTCAAGACATTTCGAGTGATGACATGCTTAAAGCAATTCGACAGGCGCTGACGAAGGATGGGAAATTCCCCCTGACGCTTATCGTACTCGACGAGGTCCAACAGTACATCGGCGAAGACAGTCAGCGTTCTATGGATGTCCAGGAGGCAGTGGAATCGTGCTGCAAGAACATTGGAGGCAAGTTACTGTTCATTGGTACCGGCCAGACCGCTGTTACAGGTACCAGCAACCTTAAAAAACTGGAAGGACGTTTCACCATTCGCGTGGAGCTCTCAGATACTGACGTCGATGCCGTCATCCGTCAGGTCATTTTGGCAAAAAAACCTGAGGCCAAATTACCCATCGAGCAGATTATGCAAACCAATCTGGGCGAGATCTCCCGGCATCTGGCGGACACGACCATCGGCCACAGACAGGATGATATTCCTTATTTTGTGCAGGACTATCCGATTTTACCGGTGCGCCGCCGTTTCTGGGAAAATACCCTGCGGGTCCTGGACCAAACCGGAACCGACAGCCAGCTTCGTAACCAGCTCAGTATGGTTCACAAGGTTATTCAGACCAACCTGAATGAGCCGTTGGGGCATGTTGTACCAGCCGACTACCTCTATTTCGACTCTGCTGACAAATTGCTCCAGTCACGCATTATACCGCGCAAGGTTCACGAAAAGACGATGAGCTGGAACAAGGGGACGGAAGAAGAGCGGCTCATGGCTCGCGCTTGCGGCCTGGCCTTCCTGATCAACAAACTCGGCGGTCAAAACAACGAAATCGGTATCCGAGCCACCAGCGACACCCTTGCTGATCTCCTGGTCGAGGATCTTTCTCGCGGCAGCAGCAATTTGCGGAGCAAGTTGCCCAGCCTTCTCGACAAATGTGAGCTGTTGATGAAGGTCGGCGATGAATACCGAATCCAGACCGAAGAAAGCGCGGCTTGGAGCGATGAGTTCCTGAGCCAGAGATCTGCCTTGTCCAACGAAGCGCACCGTATCGAGGCCGAACGCGACGACCGCATCCGCAAGAAATTCGGGGAGCTGGTGCGCAAACTTTCTCTGACCCAGGGCAGCTCAAAGGTCAACCGCGACATCACTCCGGTTTTTGACGCCCAGCTTCCAGCGGATGCCGACCAGCGGATTTGCGTGTGGGTTCGTGACGGATGGAGCATCGATGAAAATTCAGTACGCGCCGATGCCCGTCAGGCTGGAAACCAGTCGCCGACCGTTTTTGTGTTTATTCCCAAGCGCTCGGCCGACGATCTCCGCCATCACCTCATTGATTACAAGGCAGCCAGTGCCACGCTCGATAAGCGCGGCGTCCCCAACACACCGGAAGGCACCGAGGCCCGTTCGGCCATGGAGACCACCAAGCAGACCGCCGAAGGAAAGATTCGGGAACTGCTTGAAGAAGCCTTTTCGGGAGCTCGCGTCTTTCAGGGCGGCGGTAACGAAATCCTCGGCAACGACCTGCAGGAGATGGTGCTGGAGGCCTCCGGTAACGCACTGCAACGGCTCTACCCGCAGTTCCATACCGCCGACCATGTGGGTTGGCCCAAGGTCTATGAGAAGGCGCAGAAAGGTGCTCCCGACGCACTGAAAGCTGTGGGCGATGAAGGTGAGCCCGTCAAGAACCCGGTGTGTAAAGCCATTCTCGGCTTCATTGCCGGTGGCAAGAAAGGTGCGGACATCCGCACGCAGTTCGAGTCGTCACCTTATGGGTGGTCGCGTGATGCGGTGGATGGAGGGCTGCAAGTGCTGCTGGTGGCGGGTCTGATCCGGGTTCAAGACGAGCGCGGGCAAACTCTCGACCCTAAGGAGTTGGAGCGCAAGACCATCGGCAAGGTGATGTTCAAGGTGGAATCTGCCACCGTTACCACCGTTCAACGCATCCAGATCCGCAAGCTGCTGCAGAAGGTCGGCCTATCGGCCAAGCAGGGCGAGGAGTTGGCCTATGTCCCGCATTTCCTGCAAAAGATGCTGGATCTCGCCGACCATGCTGGCGGTGAGGCTCCAAAACCGGCGCGGCCAGATACCGCATTCCTCAACGAAATCAGCCTTATGGCTGGCAATGAACAACTGCTTGTCCTCTACAATCGGCGGGATGAACTCGGAAGCAGCATCGATGGCTGGACCAATCTTACTGAACGCATCACTAAACGCTGGCCGAACTGGGCCGTACTGAAGCGACTGATGGACCAAGCCTCCGGACTTCAGGACGCGGCGGTGATTCTGGCCCAGGTGAAGACCATTGAGCAGCAGCGCCAGCTTCTCGAAGACCTAGATCCGGTCTTGCCACTGATCGCCAACCTCACGCAACTTTTGCGGGATGAATTGAACCAGTTAAAAGTCCAATGGGATCAGCTTTGGGAAGCTGGAGAAGATAAGCTGAAAGCGGATGACAACTGGATGCAGTTGGAACAGGAACAACGATATGAATTACGCACCAAACAGCAACTCATCGCTTCGTCCGTTCCGAAAATTACCGTGGAAGACACTGTCGCCATTCTAAATACACTGGATTCCATCTCTCTTCAATCGCTCCGTGACCGTATCGCCGCTATGCCTGGGCGTTTTGACCAAGTTATCTTTGGCGCAGCTAAAATGATGGAACCGAAAGTCCAGGATGTTTCTCTTCCCGGCCGCACGCTGAAATCCGAAGCCGATGTGGATGCCTGGATTGAAGAGAGCCGGACCATTCTGCTGGAAAAAATCAAGAAGGGACCGGTGATTGTATGACCCCTCTGCGTATCTTCATCAGCAGCGTCCAGAAGGAACTGGCAACAGAACGCATCGTTCTGCGGGATTACCTGCAGGGAGACGCCCTCCTGCGCCGGTTCTTTGAGGTGTTCTTGTTTGAAGATATGCCTGCGGCAGACCAAAGAGCAGATGCCTGCTATCTGGAAGAGATTCAGCGTTGTGATGTTTATTTGGGAATTTTCGGCAATGAGTATGGATGGGAAGACAGAGAGGGGCTTTCCCCGACTCACAGGGAATTCCGCAAAGCTACAGAATTGGGTAAAAACCGCCTCATCTATGTCAAAGGAAACGATGATACCCAACGTCACCCGAAAATGAGAGGGCTCATTGATGAAGCCGGGACCGCCTTGATCCGCCGCCGAATCAATTCAGCCGAAGAGTTGATTGCCGCTGTCTATTCCAGTCTGGTCAAATTGTTGGAGGATCGGGAACTGATCCGTTTTACTCCGTTTGACGCTACCTTCTGTCGTAATGCGACTTTGGAGGACCTGGATTTCGAAAAGATCTCCCGGTTTCTGGTTTTGGCCCGGCGCGGCCGCAGTTTTCCTTTAGCGGAGAATACGCACCCCAAGGAGGTCCTGGTCCATCTGAATCTGCTCGACAAGGGGCGACCAACCCATGCCGCCATCTTGTTGTTTGGCAAGAAGCCGCAGAGGTTCCTGATAACATCCGAAGTTAAGTGTGCCCATTTTCATGGGTTTGAAGTGGAAAAACCCATACCCTCCTATCAGGTCTACAAAGGCACCGTTTTTGAGTTGGTGGATCAAGCAAAGGATTTTGTGCTCTCAAAAATCGACTTGTGGACCGGCGATCGCTCACAGGGGATTCAAGTTCCCACCTCCTACGAGATTCCACAGGAGGTCGTGGCTGAAGCCATCGTTAATGCCGTCTGCCACCGTGACTACACCAGTAACGCCAGCGTGCAGGTGATGCTGTTCAAGGACCGGCTGGAAGTCTGGAATCCCGGCAGCCTTCCGCCCACGCTGTCCCTCGAAAAACTCAAAGGACCGCATGCGTCCGTCCCCGCCAATCCCTTGATTGCCGAGCCCATGTATCTGACCAAGTACATCGAGCGTATGGGAACCGGCATCCACGACATGATTCAACGCTGCAAGGAGGCGGGCCTGCCTGAACCGGATATCCGGCTGGATGGCGGCGTATGGGTCACCACTATTCACCGAAAAACAAGCATCAGGCAAGTAACCGAACAAGTAACCGAACAAGTAACCGAACAAGTAACCGAACAAGTTCGACGGTTGCTTGCCATCTTGAAAGAAAATGAGTTGGGAACCCGCGAAATGATGGAAGGTCTTAAATTGAGCCACCGTCCGACCTTCCTCTACGACTATCTGCAACCCGCATTGAAAATGATATTGATTGAGATGACACAACCAGATTCACCCCGCAGTCCAACCCAGAAGTACCGACTTACCAAAAAGGGCCGTGATTTTTTTTCGAATTATATGGAGCCGTAATCCATGCAGCCACTGGACAAGATACTGAGAAACCAACTCGAATGCACCATCAAGGATGCGCGTGACATCGCCGAGAAAGCCGCGTGTGCTGCGCTGGAACATCTTGGTGTCGGTGAGGCCACACCCTTTGCCTACCTGAGCGAGCAGGACAGGGAGCTGCGTCGCAAGCTGCGTGTCCACGGTCGTCAACTGGGTGATTCCCTGAATGGTGGCAAGATCCAAACAATGGATCGCCTGATCGAAGAGGTTGCCTACGAACACTGGCACCGCATGCTCTTTGCCCGCTTCCTGGCAGAGAATAACCTGCTGATGTATCCGGACCCGGACGATCCGGTGGCTGTCACCTTCGAAGAGTGTGAAGACCTCGCCGCCGAAGAAGGCGCGGCCAACGGCTGGGAACTGGCCGCCCGGTTCGCCGCCCGCATGCTGCCGCAGATCTTCCGGCTCGACTCTCCGGTATTCCAACTGGTGCTGCCCCCGGAGCACCAGCAAAAGCTGAAAAGCCTGGTGGCCGACCTGCCGCTGGAGGTGTTTACCGCCTCCGACAGCCTCGGCTGGGTCTATCAATTCTGGCAGGCCAAGAAAAAGGACGAGATCAACGCCTCCGAGGTCAAGATCGGCGCACGGGAGCTGCCCGCGGTGACCCAGCTCTTCACCGAACCCTACATGGTCAGCTTCCTGCTCGACAACTCTTTGGGAGCCTGGTGGGCGGCAAGACGGCTCACCGAGGCCGACCTCCAAAACGCCAGCAGCGAAGAAGAGCTGCGCCGGAAAGCGGCCATCCCCGGCGTGCCGCTGGAGTATCTGCGTTTCGTGCAGGTGGAAGACCCAGAAGGTAACAAGAGATGGACACCGGCAGCCGGAACCTTTGACGGCTGGCCGGAGCAGCTTGCCGACCTTAAGACCCTCGACCCCTGCTGCGGCTCGGGTCACTTTCTGGTCGCTGCCTTCCTGATGTTGGTGACCATGCGCATGGAGCGCGACAGCCTTTCGGCCAAAGAAGCGGTGGATGCCGTGCTGCGGGAAAACATCCATGGTCTGGAACTGGATCAGCGCTGCGTGGAACTGGCCGCCTTCGCCCTGGCGCTGACCGCGTGGAAATACCCCGGTGCCGGGGGCTATCGCGTGTTGCCGGGACTGAATGTGGCTTGTTCCGGTTTTTCGGTAAGCGTCGCCAAGGAAGAATGGAAACAGTTGGCTATGGGTAAACACAATCTTCGAATTGCCCTCGACTGGATGTACGAAACCTTCAAGGATGCTCCGGTACTGGGCAGCCTGCTTAATCCTGTCAAAACCGACGCCGCCAAGCTGGTGCATTGGGACGAACTCTCCAGCGCAGTGGAACAGGCATTGAATCAGGAACAAGGCGAGGAACAACAGGAAGTCGCTGTTGTTGCCCAGGGACTGGCAAAAGCCGCAACCCTGCTTGCCGGGCGGTATCAATGGGTCATAACCAACGTGCCGTATCTGGTGCGAGGCAAGCAAAACAAGCGGCTGAGAGATTTCTGCGAAAGGCAATATTCAGCTGCGAAGAACGATCTGGCGACCGTATTTCTCGACCGCTGTCTGGAGTTCTGTGTCCAGGGCGGCACCTCCAGCATTGTCTTACCTCAGAACTGGCTGTTTCTGACAAGCTACAAGAAATTTCGTGAGAAGCTGCTGAAGAACGACACCTGGCATCTGATTGCCCGTTTGGGACCACAGGCATTTCAAACCCCTATGTGGGACTTCAATGTCCAATTGATTACTATAAGTCATGGCAACTCAACAAAGGAATCGGGCGGGCTGTTTGGAGAGTCAGATGATGGCAACTTGATTCGCGGCGTGGATGTATCTGAACCCCGGACTGCCGCCGAAAAAGCTGAACAGTTGTTGGCTGCTGAAATAAAGAGTGTTGTGCAGACCAAACAGCTGGAGAATCCGGATGCTGTTGTCGTATTTCAGGCAGTAAATAACTCTTCTCTGCTCTCTGAAGTGGCTACCATCAATTACGGTTCGAAACCAGGTCAGACCGACAGAGTCGTGAAGTATCACTGGGAGTTTTTTGGAATTCCCGCGGTATGGCAATTGTTGGAATCAACTCCATCAACGAAAAGGCATTATTCTGGCAAAGAAAAGGTCTGTTTAACTCTCGATGAGATTGATAAGCAAGGCATCAAGGAATTTGGAATCCGAAGTCAAGATGTTTGGGGGAAACCAGGTATTATTCAATCTCAAATGAGAGAAATGCCTTTTTCGATTTATTGCTCGAACATTTTCGACAATAACACTTCTGTCTTGACCCAGAATAACAACGGCTTTTTGCCCTCGATTTTCAGCTTCATAGAATCAGGTGAGTATTTATCCGAGATAAGAAAACTAAATCAAAAATTGGATGTAGCTGCTCACACTATGGTCAAAGTGCCCTTCAATCTTGGTTACTGGACCAAAGTCACCGGGAAAAAATACCCCAACGGCCTACCCAAACCTTATACCGACGATCCCACCCAATGGATCTTCCACGGCCACCCCTGCGGCTCGGTCATCTGGAATGAAGAGAAAAAATGGACTGCTCACGGCCCGCTGCGCACCGATGACACCGTGTTGCACGTCGCCGTTGCCCGCCTCCTCGGCTACCGCTGGCCTGCCGAGCTTGATGCCAACATGGAACTGACAGACGAGCAGCGCGAATGGGTCAATCACTGCGAAGCCCTGGCTGGCTACGCCGATGAGGACGGCATCGTCTGCATTCCGCCGGTGCGGGGCGAGGCTTCGGCGGCTGACCGTTTGCTGAACCTGCTGGTCGCTGCCTATGGCGATGCCTGGTCCAACGATACCCTGGCTGCGCTGCTGAAGAGCGCCAATCATGCGGGCAAAACGTTGGAGACCTGGCTGCGGGAGAAGTTCTTCACCCAGCACTGCAAGCTGTTCCAGCATCGCCCCTTCATCTGGCACATCTGGGATGGCCTGCGCGACGGCTTTGCCGCCCTGGTCAATTATCACAAGCTCGACACCAAGTTGCTGGAGACTCTGATCTACACCTATCTGGGCGACTGGATCAGCCGCCAGAAGCAGGATATCGCCGGCGGTGTGGACGGAGCCCAGGAACGACTGGCTGCCGCAGAGGCCCTCAAGAAAAAGCTGGAACTGATCATAGAAGGCGAAGCGCCCTATGACATCTTCGTGCGCTGGAAGCCGCTGGAAAAGCAGCCCATAGGCTGGGACCCGGATCTCAACGACGGCGTGCGCCTCAACATCCGCCCCTTCCTCACCGTACCCGATGTCGGCAAGAAAGGAGCAGGCGTCCTGCGCGACAAACCCAACATCAAATGGAACAAGGACCGGGGCAAGGACGTGGAATCCGCCCCTTGGTATAACGTGTTCAAGGGCGACCGCATCAATGACCACCACCTGACCCTGGCCGAGAAACGTGCCGCACGGGAGGGGATAAGATGAGCGGTGAACTGAAACAAGAATCATTGAATTCCCTTCAAATTAAAACCATGATCGAGGCACCTTCTCAGGCTGTTGAGGAACTATCCCTGCATTCTTCTTTAGTGGACTCAGGATTTATCACCATTTTGGAAGACCGTTTCAGAGAGGCACAGTGTTGCGTGGCACACTCACCTATGGCCACCATCATGCTTTGTGGCTCCTTGCTAGAAGGCCTTCTTCTTGGTTTAGCGAATAAAAGGCCTGCGGATTTCAATCGTTCGTCGCGGTCTCCAAAGGACGAAAATGGGAAGCCGAAACCGTTTAAAGATTGGAGTCTCGCACAATTTATTGACGTCGCCCACGGCCTCGGCATCTTAAGGCTAGATGTAAAGAATTTCGGACACCACCTGAGAAATTTTCGCAATTACATCCATCCGTATCAGCAGATGAAAGAAGACTTTCATCCAGACAGATACACTGCTGAAATGTGCCTTACTGCAGTTAAGGCAGCAATTCATAACCTGAATTCTATCGCTAAACCAAAACCGAAAGAGCTTTCCGATGATTGGAAAAATCATTCTGACGCCACCTACTTGGCGTTGGCAGTTCTGATTGGAGCTTGGAATGAAAAGAGCAAAAGTGACATTGAAGCAATTACCCAGTTGCTCGGAATCGGTTACGAAGCCTGGCTACAGAAGGCGCGAGAAATATTGCACTGCCCTGCCAGCCCATTGTCTCTCAAAAACGGCATCTGGAAAGTCGTCAATCGAGCTGAGCTTTGGAACCTACTAGGATCGCGCATCCTTGATCAGAATCTTGAGACCTTTAAGTCCCTTGTTGTCACCATACTGAAAGAGCCTGACCCTGTTTTCGAACTGCCTGCCGAAGAGCGATATGCGGCCAGTATCCATGGTAAGGTGCTGAAGTATTCCCAGGTATTGCGAAATGGAGTCGCAGAGGGGCTAGCTATTCTGGGTAACCAGCCCGATGCGTGTATCAACTGTACACAAGGGAAAGCAGAGTCGACCTGCATATTGGTGATACGCGATACTCTTACTGCCGCTGACGGGGTTATCTGGGGCAGCTTGAACAGTTTATTGCCCACTCTAGCCGAAGCTGCCCCAGGTGAATTCCTTGGTGAGGTCGAAAAGGCGCTGCGACTGTCACCCTGTCCTTTTGATGAGCTTTTTGCCCAAGAAGGCAACGGTATCACTGGCAGGAACTATATAACAGGTTTACTCTGGGCACTGGAAGGATTAGCCTGGGATGAACAATACCTTGTTAGAGTCTGTATTGCGCTTGGCGAACTTGCCAGTCATGATCCCGGCGGTCAGTGGGCTAATCGCCCTTCCAATTCACTGGCAACCATTTTGCTCCCTTGGTTTCCTCAAACGATGGCGTCTGTTGATAAGCGCAGGGTGGCGGTGCAAACACTCCTTAAGGAGTGGCCGGATATCGCCTGGAAATTGATCATTCAGTTGCTACCCGGCCAACACCAGACCTCTTTTGGGTCATACAAGCCAAATTGGCGGAATATAATCCCTGATGACTTGGATAAGGGCGTAACACATCAAGAATACTGGCAACAGGCGTCGTTTTATGCGGAGCTTGCAGTGAGTGCCGCTAACTATGAAACCACTCGGCTCTCACAATTGATTGATCATTTTGATCACCTGCCTGAACCAGCCTTTGATCAACTTGCCGAAGTTCTTTCCTCACAAACCATATCCGAACTTCCTGAAGACCAACGACTTCTACTTTGGGATCATCTAACGAAATTCACAAACAAACACCGGCGGTTTTCAGATGCAAAATGGGCATTGCCCGATGACTTGATTTCCCGCATTGAAAATGTTTCTGAAAAGCTCACCCCAACAAATCCATTCAACCTGTATCAACATCTCTTTGCTGATCATGACTTTGATCTCTTCAAGGATAACGGCGATTGGGAAGAGCAGCAAAGGAAACTCAACGCGCGGCGGGAAACAGCCATAACGGAAATCTTTCAGCAAAATGGTGTCGAAAGTGTCGTCCGATTTGCCGAATCCGTAACTTCACCGGGCAAGGTAGGTCACTCACTTGGCGTTATCGCGGATGATGTGATTGATCTGACCCTTTTACCTCACTTTTTAAATGCGAAGGATTACAAGAACAAGGCTTTGGTCAGCGGATTCGTCTGGCGGCGATACCATATCTACGGATGGGAATGGTGCGACAACGTCGATAAATCAGGTTGGACGCCAGGGCAAATAGGCCAATTCCTGGCTTGCCTGCCTTTTACTAAGGAGGCATGGGATCGTGTTTCTGAATGGCTTAAAGAAAATGAGAATGAATATTGGTCCCGCACCGGTGCCAATGCCTATCAAGCCGATGGCGATCTTGCCATTGCCATTGAAAAGCTTATCGAACATGCAAGGCCACATGCGGCGATCAATTGCCTGGACAGGATGCGTCATGCCAAGCAGCCAATCGATGTTGATCAATGTATTCGAGCGTTGCTCACCGCGCTTTCTTCCAGTGAACCAACCGATGCCATGGATGGATATGACATCATCGAACTGATTAAGTTTCTTCAGTCAGATCCTTTGGTTCCCCAAGAAGACCTCTTTAAAGTGGAGTGGGCATATCTCCCCTTGCTGGACCGTCATAGAGGAGCCGTACCCAAACTCCTCGAAAGCAGGCTGGCCAGTGATCCTGAGTTCTTTTGTGAGGTGATCCAACTGATCTACCGCTCAAAGAAAGAAGATCAACCGTCAAGGGAACCTACTGAGGAATCAAAGGCAATAGCAACAAATGCTTGGCGGCTTCTGGATGAGTGGGAAACACCTCCGGGGACACAGGAAGGTGGAACTTTCAGCGAAGAGCATTTCAACGAATGGCTCCAGCGCGTCAAAACACTGTGCGCAGAGTCAGGTCACCTGGAGGTTGCGTTGATTCATATTGGTGAAGTTTTGATTCACGCCCCATCAGATCCGAACGGGCTGTGGATACACAGTGCTGTCGCCACAGCCCTGAATGACCGTGATGCTGAAGACATGCGCAATGGTTTCAGAACAGGAACTTTCAACTCACGCGGTGTTCATAGGGTTGATCCAACGGGCAACCCGGAAAAAGAACTGGCTGAACAGTTCCGAAGTAAAGCCGAGGATGTGGAGAACGCCGGTTTTCAACGATTTGCCGTTACCTTGAGAGACTTGGCGGATGGCTATGACCGAGAGGCTCAACGTATTGTTGTTGAACACCAGGAGGAGAATGAATGATCAAGTCGGTTAACAACTACCCAGTCTCACAGCTCTTCGACATCGAAGCGGGAGTGGTTTATGCCATTCCCCGCTACCAGCGGGAATATACCTGGGGTAAGAATCAGTGGGAAAGCCTGTTCGACGATGTGCTTGAAAACGACCCCAGCTACTTCCTTGGCTCGATCATCTGCATCAACCAGACCACCGACACGTTGGCCGTACAGCGCCTGGAGGTTGTGGACGGTCAGCAACGGCTGACGACGCTGTCTCTTTTGTTTACGGCACTATACCAGTCGTTGAAGCTGCACGAAAAAGACCTGGATGATGACCAGCGTGTGGAGCTGATCAATATCAAGCGCAAACTGGTGCTGAAAAAGGGAGATGACCAGCTGCGCGTCATTCCGCAGATTCAGAACAACAACCAAAATGACTACCGCGCCGTATTATCCGAGGTGGGTGTAATCAGCCAATGCGATACGCCAGCCTACGCAGGAAACCGTAAGATCTTCCGTGCCTTCCGCTACTTTCAATCACGTATTGAAGAGATGGTGAATGGCGAGAACGATCGTTTGGCGTCAATCATGGCTTTCCTTGACAAAGTGAGCCAGGCCTGCCTGGTGAAGATCGAAGTGGCGAGCCATGCTGATGCCTACACGCTTTTCGAGTCTCTCAACAACCGGGGCATGCCGCTTACGGCCATCGACTTAATCAAGAACAAGTTGCTGGCCCGACTGGAATCTGCCGAACCCGGCAAGGTGGACCAATACTTTGATGTATGGAACAAACTGCTGGGCTACCTTGGAGATGACTATAGCGTTCAGGAGCGCTTTTTCAGGCACTATTACAACGCGTTCAAAGACACGCTGAACGCACCCTTCCGCAAAGACGACGACAAGAAGAAAGATCCCCTGGGCCCGGTGGCCACTCGATCCAACTTGATTCAGATTTACGAAAAGCTGATCAATCAGGACGCCAAAAACCACCTGCAGGCCATTCGCGCTGCTGGCCAGTTGTATGCGCTGATGCTTGGCCGCAATAACCATGAAGCCTGGGAGCCGCTGGAAAAACCGCTGAAGGATCTGGACCGGATTCAGGGCGCACCGTCTTACTTGCTGATGCTGTATTTGCTTGTGCAAAAAGATAAGCATGAACTTACTAATGACCACCTGGAGTCAATAGTCAAACTTCTGGCCCGCTTCTTTGTTCGCCGTAACCTTACCGACACGCCTCCGACACGAGATCTTAACCGGCTCTTCATGACGGTAATTGAAAAGATCAGTAAGCTGCGTGCTGACGCGATTCCTCAGTCAATTGAGCAGCAACTTGTGGCTGTATCTGCTTCGGATGATGCATTCCAGCACAAGTTAGAAGGCCCGATTTATGAGGAGAACTCGGGGGTAACCCGGTTCATTCTTTGTGCACTTGCCGAGCAGGCCATGACCAAAGAAACCTGGGTGGATCTATGGCGCTTTGAAAACAAGCAGTTCATGTGGACCATCGAGCATATTTTCCCTCAAGGAGATAATATCCCGCAGTCCTGGATAAACATGATTGCCGGTGGTGATGAAAAAAAGGCGAAGGAAATTCAACAAACGCATGTTCACAAATTGGGCAACCTGACAATTTCCGGATTTAACAGTGCTCTTGGAAATAAGAGTTTTGAGGACAAGCGAGATCGTATGGACCGGCAAGGTCGAGCGGTAGGCTACAAAAATGGACTCAAACTCAATGAATACCTGGCCAGCGCAGCTGGTTGGAGTGTCGATCAGATCGACTCAAGGACTGAAAAGCTGGTTCAACAAGTGACCAAACTCTTCAAACTGCAGGGATGTGACGCATGAGGGTGCTTGATCATCTCCTGAAAGCCGTTCGTGATACCGCTATTTTCAATCCTGAAATCCAGGTGGCTCCGGCCTGTATTCTGTGGCCGGATCGTGATCGGCAGTGGCAGGCTGTTATTCCCGTTCTTCAGGCCGAGTTACCGGAACTCATGATCCTGGGTGACTATGCGCCTGATAAGCGCACGGGGCCTGCCATCTGGCTACGCTGCGTGATCGCCGGTCGTGCTGAGGATGTTTCGCTGCCCAAGGATCACCCGCCGATTTTTTATCTGCCTAGCGTCAGCCGACAGGATCTGCGTGCCATCGAAAGTTGCCCAGACCACTTAAAACCGCTTGCCGAACTTCAATATCGAGGCGTGATCTGGTCACAAATCAATGCGAAAGACTGGACTATACTGGCCTACTTGAAGTCAGATCAGGGTGGACTAGGGCTGGATGTGGCACAGGACAACGACGTTAAGAACGCCATGCAACTCGCGTTGTACAGGCTTCTCGACGAGGATGTCTCTTTGCTGAAAGGCAAGCGCCTCGACAAAGACTATTTCAATACTTTACTGACAGGCGGTGATCCAATTCGCGACTTGCTTCAGTGGCTTGACCAAGGCGATGCATTTCAAGCAAATCGCGGCGAAAATGAATGGAAAGCATTTGTTGAGGTCTGCAAATCTCAACTGGCCTTCAATCCCCAGAACGAAGGCGTCTTGGCGGGGTGTGCCAAGCTCGCAAACCACCAAGGTCCGTGGCATGCTGTTTGGGAGCGTTACTGCGAGGCACCTCGTCGGTATCCCAATATTCCAGCGCAAATCAGAAAGTGTCAGCCACCGATATTCGACTTATTCGCTGATGAACAAGTGGCTGGCGGCTGGCCGCAATGGAATGACGACCAAGAGAAAAACCTTCAACGTGATCTCATGGGCCTTGCCAAAGCGCCCGCACACGAAGCTAGAGAGAAGATCAAGGATTTTGAAAAACAGCACTGCCGCAGGCGCTCTTTGGTCTGGGCCGAATTGGGTGACGCGCCCTTGGCCTGCGCATTGGAACACCTGGCCATCATAGCCGAGAACACGAAAACTGGGCTTGCAGCGGGTGCCATGAACGACCTCGCGGCGGGTTATCGTAGTTACGGCTGGTGCGTCGATGATGGAGTCCTTAGGGCTTTGGCACAGGTAGATAGCTCTGCCGACTTTGAAGTGGTTACAACCGCTATCCGATCCGTTTACCTGCCGTGGGTGGAAGAATCAGCACGGTATCTCCAGAAGCTGGTTGATGGCGCATCTTACCCGGGAGGCACTTACCTGACGGTAAAAACAAAACAGTTCGGCCCAGGTGACTGCGTTCTGTTTATCGACGGTCTTCGTTATGATGTGGGAAAGCGTTTGGTTGAATCCCTGGAAGCAGGTGGATTTGAGATCACCGAGGCGCTGGCATGGGCTTCTTTGCCCAGCGTAACCGCGACCGGAAAAGCGGCTGTAACCCCGGTGAGAGACAAGATTCGGGGCCAGGATGGCAGCCCTGATTTCGAGCCTTCTGTAGTGGATACCGGTCAGTCATTGAAAGGTGGTAATCACCTGAAGAAGCTACTGACCGATGCAGGATGGTCCATCCTTGAACGATCTGCTGATGGCGATGGCCACGGCATGGCCTGGTGTGAGTTTGGAGACATCGACCATGAAGGACACGACCGTGGATGGAAACTCGCCAAGCATATCGATACCCTTATTCTGGAGATCAGGGACCGCATTACGGAACTCTTGGCAGCGGGATGGAAGCGTGTTTGTGTCGTCACGGATCATGGCTGGCTGTTGTTACCTGGTGGTTTGCCGAAGATCGATCTTCCCAGCGCCCTGACGGAAAATAAATGGGGCCGCTGCGCGTCCTTGAAGCCAGGAGCTTCCACGGAGGAAAGGCTTTATCCCTGGTACTGGAACCCGATCCAGTATTTTGCACTCGCTGATGGGGTAAGCTGCTTCAAAAAAGGTGAAGAGTACACCCATGGCGGACTAAGCTTACAAGAGTGCCTGACGCTCCAATTGACGGTAACGCCTGGAACATCTGCTCAGGTGGCAGCATCGGTTAAATTTACCGACGTGGTGTGGAAAGGAATGCGCTGCACTGTTGCAGTGGATGGCAACTACTCCGGTTTGTTACTTGATGTTCGCAGCCAGGCCGGCAATGCATCGTCCAGCGTGGTCGTCGGCGTCAAGCCGCTTAAAGACAACGGAATGGCCTCCGTGGTTGTCGAAGACGAGGACATGGAGGGGCGAGAAGCCACGGTGGTCCTAATCGATGCCAATGGATCGCTGGTCGCGCAAATCGCCACAGTAATAGGTGGAGTAAACCATGATTGAAATGGACCAGATCGACAAAAAGGCGGCCTCCTCGCTGGAGGGGTACCTGGTCCGGAAGGATCTGGTTCGGACGTTCAGTCACCAGTTTCCGGTACCAACCTATGTCGTCGAGTTTTTACTTGGCCGGTACTGCGCCAGCACCGATCAGGATGAGATCGACGAGGGTCTCGAAATCGTCCAGAGGCAGCTCAAGTCACGAACTGTCAAGGCCGGCGAAGAAGAGCTCTTTAAGGCTCGGGCCAGGGAAAACGGCGAGGTCAAAATCATTGATCTCATTACTGCCCGCCTGGATGCCAAGACCGACTCCTATATCGCAACACTGCCGAGTTTGCGACTGACCGATGTCCGGATTAGCCCCGAGCTGGTCAATGAGCACGAGCGGATGTTGACAGGCGGCTTTTATGCCGAAATCAGCCTGAACTACGATGCCGCTATTGCTCAGGAGAGTAAAGGAAGGCCTTTCGGTGTCGGGACCCTGCGGGAAATTCAGTTATCCAAACGGGATGTGCTCGACATCTTAGCCGAGGCTCGCAAGGCCTTTACCACTGGCGAGTGGAAGGAATTCCTCCTTCGCTCCATCGGCATTGAACCGGAAGGATTGTCTCAGCGGCAACGTGATGCCTTGATGCTGCGGATAGTTCCTTTTGTTGAACGTAACTATAACCTTGTAGAACTTGGCCCCAGAGGAACGGGGAAAAGCCATCTCTTCCAGCAGGTTTCACCGTATGCGCACTTGATCTCGGGAGGCAAAGCAACGGTTGCCAGAATGTTCGTCAACAACGCATCCGGCCAGCGCGGCTTGGTCTGCCAATACGATGTGGTTTGCTTCGATGAAGTGTCCGGCATCTCCTTCGACCAGAAGGATGGCGTGAACATCATGAAGGGGTATATGGAGTCCGGTGAATTCAGCCGTGGTAAGGAAAGCATCCGCGCCGATGGCAGCATCGTTCTGGTCGGCAATTTCGAAGTGGATGTCGAGCATCAGCAGCGCATCGGGCACTTGTTCGGCCCCATGCCTCCGGAAATGAAAGACGACACCGCGTTCATGGATCGCATCCATGCGTTTTTGCCGGGATGGGATGTGCCTAAAATCAGCAAGGAACTTTTGACCAATCACTTCGGTCTCGTCAGCGATTTCTTGTCCGAGTGTTGGAGCCAGCTCCGGAATCAAAGCCGGGTCAGTTTGCTTCAGAACCGGGTTTTTTTCGGAGGTGCCCTTTCCGGGCGCGATACGAATGCGGTCAATAAAACCGTGAGTGGACTGCTCAAGCTCCTCTATCCGGGTGAGGGTGAGGTAACCGACGAGGACATCGAGTGGGCTGTCCATATAGCACTGGAGGCTAGACGTCGCGTTAAAGAACAACAGAAACGCATCGGCGCGGCGGAATTTCGCAACACCCATTTTAGCTATGTGATGGGCGCTGATGGCGTCGAGAAGTTTGTTTCTACACCGGAACTGCAAAACGAAAACAGCATTGGTGGTGACCCCCTTGAACCAGGTCAGGTATGGACCATATCGCCAGGTGGTGGAGATGAACATCCCGGGCTCCATCGCATCGAGATAAACGAAGGCCCTGGTTCCGGCGTCAAGATCCTCAACAAACCGGTTCCGCCAGCATTCAAGGAAAGCATGGGATACGCCGAGCAAAATCTTTACGCCAGGTCTATGCAACTGGTTGGCGACAAAGACCCTCGGCACCATGAATTCACTGCGCAACTCAGAGCCTTCGACGCTTCGAAATCCGGCGCGAAACTCGGCATGGCATCACTCATCGCGCTCTGTACTGCTCTATTGAAGAAAAGCGTGCGCGGCGGCCTCATCATCGTGGGAGAGATTAATCTTGGTGGCTCCATCGAGCCTATTCACAACCCCGTCACAATTGCCGAGATTGCGGTTGAGAAAGGTGCCTCAGCGCTTTTGATGCCGGTCGCCTGCCGTCGGCAGCTTATTGATCTATCGGATGACATGGCGACCAAGATTGACATTCAATTTTATTCCGATGCCAGGGATGCCCTGCTGAAAGCAATGGTGGAGTGATATAAATGAGTGTCCAGAGTGCAACTATCCAGTTACTGAAACAGGCAGGCAAACCGCTGCATGTCAATGAAATAGCCAAGCGGATCATTGGTGGCGTGAAATGAAAGCTGCGAAAGATTCTCAAAAATACGATCACAGCTCTAAATGCGAGGCACAAAAATCAAAGATGAGAACGTAATGAAGGGAAATCTGCCAAAGCCGATCAAGAAGCAGCGCGAGGTGTTGTACATGCCTTCAGCGGGGCACACTGCCGTGCTCGGAACTGCGGGAAGTGGTAAGACGACACTCGCTCTCTATCGGGCTGCTTATCTGTCCGAGCCATCGATGCCACACGCAGGCAGGACGCTGCTCCTGACATTTAACAAAACGCTTGTCACCTATCTTAGGTATCTCAAACCCATGAATGTCCAGGTTGAAACCTACCACACATTCGCCCGAGGCTATCTCAACAAGCGTGGCAAAATGAGAAGGAATTGCATTTGCGATCCTGACTACAGAAGCACTTTCATTTCCCAAGCAGTCAAAGCTGTCGAATCTCGCGACGAACCGTCAAAATTCTTTAAGAGACCCCTCGAATTTTTCTCGGACGAAATCCAGTGGATTTTCAGCCATGGGATTACTTCCCTGGAAGAATATGTGGAAGTGGAACGCGTTGGGCGTATCGGCACAAATCTCTCCCGCAAGCTTAGACCAGTTATGTACGAGATTCTCGAGCAGTATCTCGAGATTCGAACTGCCAGCGGAAAATTATATGACTGGGATGATATCGCGATGTCTGTACGAAAAGAGTTAGAGGAGGATTCTTCGTCTAGATTTTATAAACACATAATTGTTGATGAAGGGCAAGATTTCTCCCCAGAGATGATTCGCTCGCTAGCGGCAGCAATCCCCGAGGATGGTTCACTTTCATTTTTCGGGGATGTTGCTCAGCAAATATATGGACAGCGGATGAGCTGGCGCTCTGCAGGATTGAATATCCCTCAACAGTGGTTCTTCAAAGAAAACTACCGAAATACAAAACAGATCGCCCAGTTGGGGCTGGCCATTTCCAGAATGCCGTTTTTTCAGGACATTCCTGATTTGGTTGAACCCACATCACCAAGGGCCGACGGTGCGTTGCCTACCTTAGTCAAGTGTACAGACAAGAATCAGCAAGTTGAAATCGCACTTCGGGCAGCAAGAGGTGCCGGGAAAACTCAGAGTGTCGCCATCCTCGTAAAAGGTAGAGCCCAGGAAAAGATCTTTAGCTCCGCTCTGGGAGCAAACGCTACCCGATTGCACCGCGACCTTCAGGTCTGGAATGACGGCCCCGGAATTTACCATGGTACCTATCATGCGGCTAAGGGACTTGAATTTGATGTTGTGATACTTCCTTTCTTGGATGCGGAAAATCTACCCGATCAAGACTACATAGCCTCTCACGGGGAAGAGGATGGTCTTACGCGTGATGGCAGACTCCTTTATGTGGCGGTAACAAGAGCAAAAACGAGCTTGATCCTGCTCTATACGGGGGAGCTCACGTCACTGCTACCCGTTGACGAATCACTCTATCAAAGGGTCAAGCCATGAACTTGATTCAACAGGAGTGCGTCAACCGTGGAATCACTCGGATTTGTCATTTTACGCAGTCGAGAAACCTCGCTCATATTTTTGATGATCCTCTCGGGCTTTGTTCGACAAGGACGCTTCAGCAGCACGATATGCCACACAACCCGACCGATCCAAGTCGGTATGATGAGAGGGATGATCTGATTTGTTGCTCTATTGATTATCCGAATACCTATTACTTCGCTATGGTCCGGGATCGAGATCGTTTGTTTAAGGACTGGGTAGTGTTGATGATTGAGCCCAACTACCTGTGGCATCCTGGGACTTGCTTTTGCCCCTGCAATGCGGCCCGCGAACGCGGTCGTTATATCCAGGCAGGGATAGATGGGTTTAACTCACTTTACGCTTCAACATCTCCGGGGTTCCCTGTATATACGCGATCCGCGAGACATCTCCCCTCAGCGCCGACCGATATTCAGGCGGAAGTTCTTCTTAAAGACCCGATTCCACTTGATTCAATTATTGGTATTGCAGTTCATACAGAAGAACAGGCTCATCGGGAAATATGCAGATTGAAGCTTCAGGGAATCACACTCGACAAACCAATTTACATCGCTCCGGACTTCTTCAATAAGACATCGCTCGCGCGGTTGATTCAACGCGGAGTCCGAGTGACGGAAACGCTATACGAAAACGGAGGTCTACATGGCCGATAACAACACAATAAGGCTAAAAATAAGCAAAGGCGTCGGAGCCATGCTTGGGGCCGCTTTTGGTGATGCACTAGGTTGGCCTAATGAGCGAGTTGCCAAGTCAAACGCCTCAAAACAAACCCACGGCAGACTTCATGATTTTAAGAGATGGCCCCGCCGCTCCGGCGGTCGCTTTTTCCCTCATGAAGAGATCATTGAGGAAGGCGAGTACAGCGATGACACTCAACTCATTCTCTGTCTCAGTAGGTCTTTGCAGAAAGGTGAAGCGTGGTGGGATCATTTTACACAGGTGGAGTTACCCTTTTGGTCCGTTTATGAACGTGGTGGCGGTGGTGCAACCAAAAGAGCCGTGGAGTCATGGCTGGATGGTGTCGCGCCATGGAGTCCTAACCGGGAGCCCCAGGACGTGAAGCGATATTACGACGCGGGCGGCAACGGTGTCGCGATGCGCGTTCTTCCTCACGTATTGCGTTTGGGCGAAAAGGAGTTCCCCAAAATAGCCACTAACATTTTCCTTGATGGTATAGCCACCCATGGACACCCCCGGGCGCTGTTAGGCGCTTTGGCTTATAGTTTCGCGCTTTGGGGGGCTTTTCGCAAAGATTCGAAACTGGCATATGGCGAATTGGTGGAAGAATTGATCAAGAACGTGGATCTCTGGTCTGCTCTTCCGGCCGCACCGGGCATCCCGCCAGAATGGAGGAGCCAAGCGGAAAAAAGCCTTCAGGGTTACATGAAACTTTGGGAATCGGCCAAAGCTGAGGTCATGGAGTATCTTGAAGTCTGCCGAGCTGAACTCTCGAAAGGGGCTTTGAGTCTCGATGACGATGTACTGAAAAAACTCCAATGCTTCAACCGTACGATAAGCGGAGCCGGAACCGTGGCCGCGATAGCGTCCGTGTATCTGGCGTCCCGCCACGCTGCTGATCCAATTAATGGCGTGGTAAATGCAGCCTTCGCCATTGGTTCGGACACTGATACAATCGCTTCCATGACGGGTGGTCTGCTCGGCTGCATTAATGGCTCCGACTGGCTATCATCTGTGAAGCAAGGCATTCAAGATGCCGCCTACATCGAGAAGAATGCATTTCGACTAGTAAACGGACATATTGATGACAAGCCTACTCATGAGGTTGTTAAAAGATCATTGCTCAAGAATTGGATTGATAATGTTGTAATTGCTCCTGATTCGAGCGAGGTCAGCCTCCCTGATCGCAGAAAGGCCAGAGTTAGTCGCGGCACTGACTACTTCGGACGCAGCGGGAAGTTCAAAGTCGAATTCCGACGTTTGACCACTGAGGACGGCCAAATCATATACTTGAACAAGATTTCAAAGGGCGGTTTTGGGCAAATGGCCAATAGCCCGAAACAAAATAGTATGTCCCACCAACAGCCCCTTTCAAAAAGTCGGGGATGTGGCTCAAAGATTCCTGTTGCCTCATTCGAAAGAGCTATTTGGTTCTATCGTGACTGCCTTGGCTTAACTGTGAAGAAGCAGAGCTCGGATGTGGTTGTTTTCGACCAAGGACTTGTTTTGGTTCCTTTGAGCTACACAAACAATGTTCCTCAAGGGATTCAACTTCGAGCGATGCTCTACATTCAGGCAACGAAAATTGCTGAGCGTTTCAAGTGGGTCAAAGGGAGTAATTTACAGATAGTCACAGCGTTGGCTCCGTGGGGGAAATCCGGGATGCTTTTTTTCAGAAGCCTTGATCCGGATGGTAATGTCGTCGAGGTCTTTTCGGCAGATGGGCAAATGACTTGATGATTAGTCGTGCCTAGGGCTGCCTCCTTGGCCAGTTCGCCGGAGATGCTCTCGGTAGCTTAGTCGAGATCCAGTCGGCGGAGGAAATCCGTCGCGGCTATCTGGACGGTGCGTAGCCTCAGTTGTTGTACCAGGACCTCGCCGACTGAGCCGCAGATCGCGATGTGGGACCAACTCTCATAGATGTCATTCTGGGAGCTGCCAATGCATCCCCCGGCAGGCTTCGTCTTAACAGCAAGGATGGGTGTTGGATCGCGCTCCCTGTGGCAACTGCTTCATCCCTCGAGCTTCAAACTAGGTGTCATCCATACCTGACATGCGCGGAGAGATACCGACACCAACACGGCCATTTATGGGCTCTGCTGGGTGCTGGATCAGGATCGGACGAATGGGTCGACCGAGCCCAAGCACTGAATCGACGTTCCAAGACCGGACATTCTCTCTTGAGCTCTCTACCAAGCATTAGATTGTTAGCACTTTAAAATCATCAAATTTTGATCCCTAATCGCTGACATATAATCAGAGAAGAAAGCTTACTTGCATAATCCGCGTCTTCCCGCAAGCGATCAAAAGTTTTTTGGTGCATTCCTTTTGGTTTGAACAATATTGGGTCAACGAGAATTTGACTGGCGTGCAATCGTTCCCTGATTTTCCTTTGCTTCCTCATCATTCGATCAACTGCACCCTCCTGCTGGCTACCATATGTAAGCCTGTAACAATGCCTGCAAAGAAAAAATTTTTCCACACCATACAGCACTGCAACCCTCTTCCAACAGCGGGGGCATAGAAACCATCTTCGCTGACCGCCATAGTTACATGTTGTTCGGTCAAAGGTAATGGCTTGTTCCACTTCTTGTTCCCAATCCACACCATGGGGCCGGTGCCTATAGTTCAATATCAAGCGGTTTGCTTCCATCCTGTAACCGATGGAACCGGTTTGTTCACCCCTATATGACCAGGATAATGAACCTATAGATCCAGGATTTAAGCATCCGTGATTCTTCAACCATCGGATATCAATCCGGTGCTGGCTTTCAGTTGTTTTTTTCTTCGAGTAACTATTCCCTCTACCTGAACCCCATCCACCCATGCTGAACCTCAGATTTTTTTCGAAATCATTAACCAAAATAGTGTTCTATTTGTATAAAATAAGCTGTAACTACCTTTAACTATAGTTATTTTGCTAATTTGAAATGTAGTTTTTTGCGTCTTTTTTATGCATTCTGCATCTCTTGAATTACGAATTAACGGGCCTTTGATTTCTTAGGTTTTTGCCTCCCTCTTTTTCTCTTCTTTCCGGTATCCTGTCCAGTTTACCGTTTTACCCCCTATAAAGGGGGGGTAAAACCGGCAAACCCAAATCAACATATTGGCAGGCCGGTTTCCCGAGGGTATTCCAGTCAAGGTAGGCAAACCGGCAAACCCAATTTATTCAATATAATACAGTTTCTCATTGTTCGAACCAGGTTTGACATTTAAGGCTTTTCTAACCTCCAGAGAGCGGATCATATTGATAACCTGATTTCTTCCTATCCCGGTAAGCTTCATGACATCGTCTTTTAGCTTCGTTTGATTGATTAATGCGTTGCTGGATACAGTTTCGATAATGGCCTTTTCAAGAATCGTCTCTGATGAATTCTCCCCATCTGCTGATACAAAACCCGCTGTTTCGAGTTCATCTGTTTCGGGCTTATGTTCATATCGCCATTCCGCACAGAATGGCCGCACCTCTGTGTCGCGAGTTTTTGTAGAACGAACTGTGATTATGTCGCTGTCAAACTCGCGTTCGACTAACAAGGCCAGATCTAAGGATGCTTCGATACTGGAGTGTCCTCGAAGTGTTTCACCGGTTCGCGCAGTTTGGGTTTGTTTGCTTTTTTTTCTTTGATGGTGAATTATTACGACAGCCGCGCCAGTCAGCTCCGCCAGTAATCGCAGGTTCCCCATGACTTTCACCATGGCGTCACTGTTTTCATCTGCTCCTGGACTAATCAGGCCTAGGTTATCAATGAAAAGCAATTTGATCCCTCTTGAGATCATGCGGTTAACCATGGCCTCAGTATCGCCGGTATCACCAGCGTTAAACATTGGTGTTGGCATTGAGATGTAAAAAAAGGGGGTTCCTTCATTCAGTCCCAAGTGACGCGCCAAAGCCTCAAAGCGTTCATCTGTTCGGCGTTTCCCATTGTCCATATCCAGCCACATGGTCGGAAACGCCTTTACCTTCCTGCCAAGCCAGGGCAGCCCCCCAGCCACATGGAGCGCCGCACTGCCTAGAAGCATTGATTTCAAGGTGCCCGGCGCTCCGAAGACGATTGTCAAACTTGGAAGAGGAAACAGTCCAGTAATGGCGTATTGCAACGGGGGGCGTGGTTTAAAAGCATCGGCCAGAGTCCGTATTTCCCATGTATCTAACTGAGCGTCAATTCCAGCGAAAAAGTCATTTTCAGACATTCATGCACCTCCTTCCTGTTGGGGACAACCAAAGGAGGCGTTGCATTTTTCCTGATTCCTGTCGAATTACTCCAGGCAACCTTGACAGCCTTGCCGGATTCTTGCAAGCCCGATCTACCCCGAGGGGGACAAGCCGTTCATCGTAAAGGCGTTGTTTAATGTGTCGATTCCAGTCATCGGCCGTTCGAATTTCCAGAGGTGAAACATCAATCAGCCCATGGATGCTTTTACCGCCTGTATCTATAAGGGCTCGGACAGGTAAATTGATCGCCATCCAGAAGCGGATTTGATCATCATGGGAAAGATCGTCAAACTCAATGAGAGCGTGGCGGAATACTTTTATATTCTGATCACCACGATACGTTTCACCCTGATAGGTATTCTTAAGTCGGGGAATTCCGTCAAGAGGATTAATGATGAAGAAAGGGCCAGCCGTTCCGCCATACTTAAAGAATGAAATCCAATCGGCAACTGTACGGATATTCGTACCCGGGATGCCGGGCTCTGTCCGATCCCCGATAAAAACAAGATCATCTGAATGAAAAAAAGTCTTAAGAAAGTGAATTGCATCTTCAATCGATGGTTCCCAGGACAAGCGGTAAGGGGACGCATCCCAAAGATCAGCTTCATCACAGGAAACAGACTTTTCGAGAATACGCTTGAGTGCCTCTTTGCCATCTTTAACAACAGGTTCCGACTTCTTCTTGAAAGTTCTGGATTGCTTACCAGTATCTTGCAGGGCTCTGTTGATTGCCTCCTGAATCTCTCTATCAGAAACTTTTCGTCGGCCAGGTGGGATAGACTGCCGGATCTCATCGAAAATTATTTCAGGTGCTACCCCAGCCATGACTCCCACGTTTGCCACACCAAGCAGTGCTACATGACATTGCCCTCCGCCGGGTTCTGGGATCTCAGACAGCCGTTGATTGAAGCGTTTGATTAAAGGATTGTCAGTATTCATCGGCTGTGCTCCTTACTTGCTCAGGTCCTTGCACAGCATCTCCAAGATGGAAAGATTTCTGTAAAACTTATATTTACCGATATTAATATGGTCTTTTGGTCCGGTTCCCAAAGAATCCCGGTTGGCTAGTGTTCGGTGATTATAGGGAAACGACTTTGAACCCTTATTAATCTTATGTCGGGCAGTAAAACTATCGGGATTACCCAACTCAGCTGCGACAGCTTCGATCAGCATTAGAGCGACATCAGATAACTGATAACCACCGTCCCTGATGAGTTTTGCGATCTCAGGTGATAATCGAGAACCATCGTTGTTAACGTATATGAAATCCGCTTTGCCCGTGTTTACGACATCATTCTGCAATTTTTTGTCTAACATAACCATGCTCCTTCAGGGTAAAGTCAGGAAGTTTGATGACCCCTGCTGATTACATGTCAGTTTTTTGATGGCAGACTTCTGCCATTGGAGAACAGAAACATGGCAGATAAGATGGTGATAAATGGAAGAAAAACAAAAAAGTCACTACAATTGATATGTTGTAGTGACTTCTCCCGGGCTTCTAAAAAAGTGGGTAAAATATTTTTCTTATAAGGTAATTTCCCAGGCTGTTCCAGTATAGATATATCCATACTTGCCATTTGGGTTTATATGTAATTTGAGATGTTCAGCGAGACTGTTCATGCCTGCCTTATCTAGGGCAGATATGGCGCGGTCGATGCCTTTCTTTATGTAAGTTTGGACTTTAGCGCTGTGAAGATCGTGCTGTGTTCTTTCCGCATTTAATGATTGTTTAACCATCGTAATTTCAGCGAGAATCTCTTTGCGTTCAAGGTCAGATTCAGCATCATAATAATCTGCCCACAATTGATCTAAATGTTTCTTAAGAGATTCTCGAGTCGGAGGTTCTTCTTGGTCAACACCATGTACGATTGTCCGTGATGTTGAACCCAGACTGAGACCTTCCGCTATCGCTTTGTTGCTTGTTATGGAATTGGCAGGTTTTTCTGTCTGATAGATTTCAGTGCAGTGAACATCTTGTCCGGGCCTTTCTAAAAGATAAGCGAGATATAAAAAGCCTACAAGGTGTCTGAAAATTTCAGTTTTCCCGTCATATCCGATATGCCAAATACCGCCATTGCCCTTAGTAAAAAAGTTGACCGTTTGGTGGACCGGTGGCAATGACACAGCAAATTGTGTGGCGGTTTCCTGTTCTGTTTCGACTGCTTCTGGACCATCAGCCGCCATTTTAAGGGCTTCCGTATTTAAAAAGCCTGCAAGTCCATAAAAATCTATAAATCTGATAAGCTCTTTTTTTGAACAAGGAAAGGCTAATGCCGGTTCGGATAGGTTGCCGATTGGGTGTGCAGTTAGTGTGGCCAGTTCATCAGGAGTGAGAAAACAATCTTTATATGATTCAGGGTTTTTTACATATACGCCGTTAGATCGTACCTCAAAATTGTCCCAGTTATCAACTTCTGCTGATCCTATTTTAAAAATCTGAACAAAATCACCATATCCTATTTTTTTAGGCGTCGTTGATGGTTTTTTGCTGGTCATTGGAATTGAACAGTTGGCAGCCTCGTGTTCAGTGTTTTCCGAATCATACAGCACCCAGAAGAAGTTGCCCGAGGTGAGCATGGCGCCCTTGGGTTCACCTTTCGTTCCAGATGTATAAACAATCGTGGCAAGATCGTTGGCAGTCCCTCTGCTCAGGCGCTTCTCGAGTTCTTCCCCTTTGCGGGATCTTCTCCCCAACGAGACGAATTCCCCAAAGTCCAGAAAACGCTCATCGCCACAGAAAGGAATCCCCTTGTCAAAAACGATCACTCTCTGGACATACCAACAGGTATTTATAATGGATTTAACCCGTTGGAGCTGCGCCTTTGCCTCTAGGAAAAGCACCCCTATCTCCGCCTCATCGACAATGGCCTTAACCTGTTTGGCGCTGCTGGTCGCATAAAGGGGGACAGAAACAGCCCTGACAGACTGGATTCCATAATCTACGATGGCCCATTCCGGTCGGTTTTGCGAAAAGATGCCCACCCGGTCGCCTTCCTCAACCCCGATTTCCAGCAGCGCTTTGGCGACTGCATTGATCTGCTCACCCAGAGCCGACCAGGAAATCGGTGTCCATTGCCCGGTGGCATGATCTTTATAGTACAGCGCGGTCTTCTGACCGTATTTTTTGACTCTTTCACGAATCATGAGTGCGAGTGGCTCTTTTTCCATACCGACTACTCCTTTCGAACCAATCGCCGCCCCGCCTCGATCATCCAACTGATGAACATCCACAGTAAGTTCTTCCAGCTAAGCGGAACCAGGGTGAGAAGCCCCTCTCCTTTGAGGTAGCCAGGGTTTACCTTCAAGAAATATGTGACGTCCTGCTTATTGCAGTGTGACCAATACTCCATGGCTTCTCTATCGTTTTGCACTCTCGAACCGACAGGAACGACAAGGGCGTTGTTCCGGAAAACGGGTTCGATTCCGAAATTCTTCGCAATGTCGCACATAGAATGAAGGATATGCGGTGGTGTTTCACGTCTGTAAGTGGGATACATCTCATAGGAGTGTCGAAAGACCAGATGGTAGCTTGATGGGTGAACCAGTATGCCGAGGAAGTACAACTTTCGGATTGGATGAAGGCACTTATATCGACAGAATTCAGCAAAGGTGAATGAAATCGTGGAGTGCTTCCGCCTGTAAGGAAAAAGCAATCCTGCTTCAGATCTGAAAACCGCCGTGGGTTGGGCACCGACGGACCTCATTTCGAACAGGTGGATACCCTGGTAGCCGACCAACTCCCCCTTTGTGTTTCGAAAGATCCTGATTCTCGTCCTTACGGCGTCTGGACGGAAAATATAGTTGGAAAAGGTACTTTCATCCATACCTTGAAAGATCTGGCATTGGACGGCATAAAGTTCGCGGATGAAGCGATCCTTTTCCTCTTTTCCAAGACGGCCTGGATCGATGATTTTGCTCGTTGTACTCATTGCCCTATGCCTTTGCCGGTGGAAGAATGGTTTCCCAATTCAATACATTAATGACTCTGTCTTGCAGTATGGACCACAGTGGGTCTCTCCCTTTTCCTCCGTACAGATTGCCGCCACAGGCCATATTATCAAGGAAGGCTCAAATTTCTAAAAGCGTAAAATACAATCCCTTGACCAGTTCGGCCATCCTCCTAAAGTTGAGTGTATCAATGGTGTCCGTCTCCTGATGGTAATTCCTGTTCCTGTAAAAGGATGTATCCGTGATCATGACCGCTCGATAGCCCTGCTGCCAGAACGCGTAGTGGTCTGAAAGGTTGATGCCACCGAAAAATTCCGGTGCCGTTAGAGACTTTGCAATCATGTTCGAGTGCTTCCGGATCCCCTTTTTGAAAAGAGAAACATATCTGGATGAAGAAAAATTTCCCACAACTCCGATGAAATTCCCCTCTTTAGGATAGAACAGATCCATGCCCGGCAGCGGATACTGTTGAATGCTTTCTTCACTGAAAAAACCGATCATCTCCAGGGAGATCATCACCTCGATTGGAATCTTGTTGTCTTTCAAGCGTTTTGCATAGACCATGCTCCCCATATTCTTTGAGCCGAAAGAGGGAGGCTCTTCGTTGACAAATGCGGCAAAGACAAGGGTCTTCCTGCTCGGACTTTCTTTGCACAATCTTGCCAGTTCCAAAAGGCCGGCTACCGCTGATGCATTGTCATCCGCACCCGGTGTTCCGGGAACTGAATCGTAATGGGCGCCGACAACCACAACCCCTTTCGATTCTTCCTTCTTTTCGACAATCAGATTGGAAACGGTTTTGCCGTAACTTGAATAGGACTGGCGCTCTACTGCATATCCAGATCCGGCGAAGACCGATTCGATGTACTCGGCCGCCCGATCCAGGGAGTTTCCTTTTCAGAGATGCCGATCTCCGATCTTGACCGAGAGATATTCCACATGTTTATGGAGATTCTCAATCACGATCCGCTTTTGAAAAGGGTCAAGTCCTTTCGGCATGTCCATTCCAAATTCATCGAATGCTTTGCTAAAAATAAAACCCGTTGAAAGAAACCGGGAGTTTCTGCTCCATTTCAACGGATTTCCGGAACGGAACAGGTGTTTATTTTTACCTTGTGAGCTTCCCGTCTTCGGCCCGTCGGCCTATACGCTCTACCTACCTGAACAAGTCGGAATGGGTTCCCGTTCGTTCAAATATGATCCGGTCGCATCGATCCGACGTATCAATAACCAATCCGGGTTGATATGACATTCTCGACGATCCTTGAAATTGCCTATTAAGAGATGGTTTTGGTATTTATGGCCAAGAGGTCTTTCTTCGATCAGATCCCCCATGACGGTCTTGAGGGATTTAGGGTCACGCTCTTGCTTCAGTATCAGCTTCAGATCTTTTGCGAAGCGATTGGTGTAAACAGGCGTCTGGTTGTGCTAACCTAAAATTGATCAGGGAAAGGGCCTTGTGCTAACCGAAAATTGACCACCCCAGAGCACCAGAGACCTGCTAAGAAGA
>MVRU01000025.1 GCA_002067745.1 Syntrophus sp. PtaU1.Bin005 | reverse complement strand
GGTCATTTCCCGGACGCCCACGGCCATGGCCTCGATCTCTTTCGTGGACATGCCGCCATAGGTTGCAAATCCTTCGTAGACGGGAAGCCAGGGAAGAATGAGATCATAGATTTCCTTGGTGTTGGTGGCGATAAACCCGCCCCGGACGGCACAGCTCTTCCTTCCGGAGAGGTAAACGATATCCGCCAAGTCCGCCAGCTCCCTGATAATTTCCGCAACGGAGCGGTTCTCGTAACCGGGTTCCCGCTGTTTGATGAAATAGGCCTGCTCGGAGATCAGGCTGGCGTCCAGGACGAATTTCACCTTGTTTTCCGCGGCGATTTCCTTGATCCTTTTGTAATTTGCCATGGAAAAGGGCTGTCCGCCCAGCAGGTTGGTTGTGGCTTCCATCCGGACGAAGGAAATGTGCTCCGGCCCATAGGTCTTGATGACATCGAGAAATTTATTCTCATCGATATTGCCTTTGAAAGGCTCTTTGCTGTCCGTCTTCAGGGCTTCATCGGTGAAAATCTCCAGGACGGTTCCCCCGGCCAGGGTGAAATGGGCCTTGGTGGTCGTAAAGTGATAGTTCATGGGAACCACGTCGCCAGGCTTGACCAAAACCTTGGCCAGGAGGTGCTCAGCGGCCCGCCCCTGATGCACCGGGAGCAGGTACTGGGTTCCGAACACGTCCCTGACGGAATCCTCCAGTTTGTAAAAGCTTTCGCTTCCGGCATAGGCGTCATCGGCCACCATCATGGCGCCCAGCTGGTTGTCGCTCATGGCGTTGGTGCCGCTGTCCGTCAACATATCCAGGAAAACGTTCCGGGTTCGAAGCAGGAAGGTGTTGTAGCCCGCCTCCTCCATGGCCTTCAACCGCTCATCGGCGCTTGGCAGCCGTGTTTGCTGAATGATCTTGATCTTGTGCATTTCCACTGGGAGCACTTTCCCATTGGACAGTTTGATATTCATAAATCCTCCTTTATAAAGGTTAGCAGTTTATTGTTTGTTTCTGCTTACAGCGCACAGAAGGGCCAGGTTCGTTCGTACAAACAAACCGGCAGCAGCGCTGTCCGTCCAAAATTTAAAAGGCCATGGGCTTTGCGCCCATGGCCTTTTTTAACTACCGCGAAAAGGCACACAAGCGCATTCCACCGTAATAATAATAATAAAAATAACAGATGCTGGAAATTCTGCTTGTGTCTGCCTGAACTAGATGACTCAGATTGGTCGCCATGAAAAAAAAGGTCCTGTTGCCCTGCGCAGCTCCGAATACCCGGAAGGCTGAACGGATGGATCAGAAATGCACGTTTAAAGAATGTCCTGGAAGCACGCAGGGAAATAACTCCGTTACCCCAAGTGATTGTGTCCCCTAGCATATGAGGACAACCCTGTCAAAGCATTTTTATTCCTCTTTTTGACTCCCTGATACCTCCCAGGAAGAAGGACTGGCCAAACGCCCCTACGCCTCCATCATGGCTCTGGCCGCCTGGTACACATCCTCCACACCGATGGATTTCATGCACCGGAAATCCGTCGGGCAGACTTTTTTCAGGCATGGGCTGCAGTCGGCTTTACCCCGAACCACGATGGTTTTTGTGCCCATCGGGGAGGTAGCCGCAGGATTTGTGGATCCGAAGATGGCCACAGTGGGAACTCCCAGGGCGCCGGCTACATGCATCAAGCCGGAATCGTTGGAAACAAAGAGACCGCAGCGGGAAATGAGGACAATCGCCTCCCGCAGGGAGGTTTGTCCGGCCAGATCGAGGAGGGGGACGCTCGAACTCCGCTGGACGTCCTCAATGGCTTTTCGGTCCCCGGAGCTGCCAAACAGGAGAATCCGTGCGTTGAACTGCGAGGCAAACCGGTCGGCCACCGCGGCAAAACGTTCGGGAAACCACATTTTTGCCGGTCCATAGGCCGCGCCGGGTGCGATTCCCACGAGGAAGGCCCCCTTTTCCAGGAAATGATGTGCCATCAGCCGATCCGCAAGCTCCTGGTCCTCTGCTCTCGGCCGCAGCATCACCCCGGACTCCACCAGATCGCAGCCAAGGGCATGCACCATGGCGCGATAATATTCCACCTGGTGGATCTGGCGCACGTCCCTGGTCCGCCGGACAGCATGGGTCAGCAGGGCTCCACGGGCGTCGCTGTTGTACCCGGCCCGGATCGGAATCCCCGCCATGCGGGTTAGAATAGCCGCCTCGATGGCGTTCTGCAGCAGGATCGCCGCGTCGAAATGACGCTCCCGCAGCTCCCCGGCCAAATGGACCTTCCCCTTCAGCCCTGCGTGAATGCCCGGGCTTCTGTAGAGCAGAATTTCGTCCACATCGGGACAAAGGCGAAGGACATCGGCCACCCAGGGTTTGACGAGAATCGCGATGTGCGCATCGGGAAAGGTCCGGCGGATGCACGCGATGGCCGGAAGGGTCATCACCACGTCCCCGATCCAGTTGGTGCCCCGGATCAGGAGATTACGTATTCCTTCACGCCGGAGCCGCTTCCCGCCGCGGACGCTCAACAGAGGAATCTCCGACGACGAACCGCTGCCCTCTCGATCCGGAAGATCAGCAAATTGTTCCCGCTTTCTGGACATATTCGGTGTTCCCCCCTGGCGTCAAAGGTCGGACAAAATGAAGCATGCCCTACTCACATCGATCTCCGGCAATGCCCGGCACCGCCTCCGGTGCTCGTTAACCGGCCTCATTTCGACCCGCCTGTTCTTATAGGAAAACGGAAAAATAATCCACCGGCAGTGCACCTCCCATGAAAAAATACTTGAGGGCTTTTCTGTCCGCCCTGCCGAATTCCCCGGCCCGCATTTCCCTTTCCCGGTCTTCCCGGAAGTCTTGCTCCGTAAATATGCACCCCTTCAAATGCGGATCAGGAGGGCTTGCTGCGGGCCGGCGGCAGCCTGGCGGCATATCCCCCGGGATCCGGGAATGCCAAAGACAAAAACAAAACAGTTGACACAACCCGGCGGATGGTGCTTTACCTGTGAAGCTCGATGGCCGGGATGCGAATGGCTGTTTATTCGATCACCACACGGGCAAAGCTGCGGTTTTCTACAGCACTCGTTCATAAACGCTTGTATGTTCAACTATCGGAGACAGTTCCGTGCTGAAAGAATACCGGTATCCTCTCATAGGCCTTATTCAGAATTCCCTTTATTACCTTGTCCGATGCTACAGCCGGACCTTCCGGGTTCAGATCGAAAACGAGAAGCCCTGGATGGATCACCTGGAAGGCGGTGGCAGGGTTCTTCTATGTGGATGGCACCAGCAGTTTTTCGCGGCAATCTATCATTTCAAAACCTACGCCGTTTACCACCCGTCCCTCATGATCAGCCGCAGCAGGGACGGCGATATTATCGCCCGGATTGCCGAGAAGTCCGGCTGGCTTGCCGTAAGAGGGTCCTCTTCCCGCAGCGGCGGCAGGGCATTGCGCGAGATGGTGGAACGGCTGGAAATCTCAGGCCTTGCCGCCCACATTGTGGACGGCCCACGAGGCCCGGCCGGGGTCATCAAGGCGGGCGCTCTGAGCCTGGCGCGTTCGGCTGGGGCCGTCATTGTCCCCTTCTACACGTGCTCCGACCGGACCCTGTATTTCCAGAGCTGGGACCGCTTCATGCTTCCAAAGCCCTTCGCGAAGGTGCGCCTTCGATTCGGCGATTTGCTGGATGTTACAGCCGGGGAGGATGACGAGGCCTTCGAAGAGCATCGGCTCCATCTTCAGCAGATCATGTTGCCCAACCTGGTCTGCTGACTGTCCGCTCCATTTTTTTAAGGGCCATTTCATTTTTCTGAGAAAATCCTTAGAAAAACGGTTGCATTTTCAATAAAAATCCGTTATCGGTATTTCCATCACAAGTGCAGTACTTGATTGTAGTTAACAAAATACGAAAAACGAACCGCACAAACCAGATTTAGGGATGTGCGGTTTTTTTTAAACGCTTCAAGTCGAGTGGCTGGACAGTTTCACAAAGGTTCCTGGATGGAACCGAATATAAAGGAGAGAGAAAAATGCCGGAAGGAACAGTAAAATGGTTCAACGATTCAAAGGGATTTGGCTTTATTGAAAAAGACGGGGGCAACGATGTTTTTGTACATCATTCCGCCATCCTTGGTGAAGGGTTCAAATCCTTGTCAGAGGGTGACAGGGTCAGCTTCGATGTCGTTGAAGGAAAAAAAGGACCTGCGGCGGGAAATGTCCGCAAGCTTTAAAACCCGCCCATCGCGCTGCATTTAAAAGCCCCGATCTTTTTGGGCCTCAAAAGTGCATTGTCATCAATTTTTTGATTTGGTTTTGGCTGTTCATTCCACCCCGGAGCCTGTTAAAAATAAGGTTTCCGGGGTTGTTTCTTTTTCGAAGAGGCATCTTTCAGGAACGAGGCATCCATACCGAAAAGCAGTGGAGAAGTTATGGCACGGAAAAACCCGCAGCAATTTATCAAGCGGCAGAAGGAAATGGAGCGCGCGCAAAAAGCCAGAGAGAAAATGGCAAAGCGCCATCGTGAAAAGAAAGACGAAGAGCTACAGGAAGACACGGCAAACGGACATTCCGAGGAAACGCTTCCCTCGGAATCCTGACAGGTTTTCGCAAGACAAGGATTTATCAATCATCACGTCCCCTGAAGGGACAACCATGCCGGGGATGATCCCGGCAAATTATCATGAAAAAGGAATTTCAATGAGTTTTACAAAGTTTAATTTTCACCCCCGGATCCAGGGCGGCATCCAGGCCATGGGTTACACGACACCGACCCCTATCCAGCAGAAATCCATTCCGGTAATACTCCAAGGCAGGGATGTCATGGGGCTCGCACAGACCGGAACGGGTAAAACAGCGGCGTTTGTGCTGCCCATCATGCAGCACCTGATCGACAGCCCGCGCAGAGGGACCCGTGCGTTAATCGTTGCGCCAACGCGGGAACTGGCGGAGCAGATTCATGAGTCCATCGAGGAACTGGGCAGGAAGACAACGTTGAGAAGTGTCGCTGTTTATGGCGGAGTCAATAAAAATCCGCAGATTTCAAAGCTCCGGGAGGGGGCTGAAATCGTTGTCGCCTGTCCGGGCCGCCTGCTCGATCTGATGGACCAGGGAGCCGCCGACCTGTCCGGGATCGAAATCCTCGTTCTGGACGAAGCGGACCGCATGTTCGATATGGGTTTTCTGCCGGATATCCGGAAGATCACCAAGAGGACGCCGGAGAAGCGTCAGACGCTGCTGTTCTCTGCCACGATGCCCTCGGATATCCGCCTCCTCGCAAGGGAAGTCCTTCGCGATCCCGTGATTCTCAGGGTCGGCGATGACGCTCCTGCGTCGACGGTGTCCCATGCCCTGTATCCCGTTGAACAGCACCTCAAGACAGCCCTGCTGATGAAGCTTCTGCGGGAAACGCAGACAGAATCGGTTCTCATATTCACGCGCACCAAGCATCGAACGACACGGGTTGCGATGCAGATGAAAACAGCCGGTTTCCCCGTGGCATCCCTGCAGGGCGATCTATCTCAGAGTCGGCGCCAGGACGCCCTCAGCGGCTTTCGGAACGGAAGGTATCAGATCCTGGTCGCCACGGACATCGCCGCCAGAGGGATCGATGTTACCCGGATCTCCCATGTGATCAATTATGACATGCCCGACACGGTCGATGCCTATACCCATCGCATCGGCCGTACAGGCCGGGCGGAACAGGAGGGAGATGCCTTTTCCTTTGTGACCCCTGAGGAGCGGGATCTGGTGGGAAACATCGAGCATGTCCTGGGAGAGCGAATCGAACGGCGCACCCTGGAAGGTTTTGATTACGCGCTGCCTGCTCCTGCAGGAAGCGGCGGAGGTCGGCGCTCCAGCGTCAGCCACACGAGACGCGAACTCCCCGCCGAGTTCCTGAGCGCCGTTCCGGCGAAAAAACCTTCCTCTCATCATTTTTCGCCACGAGCATCGGGCCGCCGAGGCCGATAGCCCTGCAGAGCCGTCCCGTCAAGGGCGCGCGCTTCGTTTTTGGATTCCCCCGATCCGTCACGGTCCGGGGGAATTTTTCGCTGACCGCATGGACGCCCGCCTTTTCAGGGGGCAATCGGGACAGGCCTGATCCGTCACCGGACGGGACGGGTCATCAGGAAGAGATTTCTCCCTCGCTGATGATCTTGATTTTTTTAGACCACCCGTATTTCCCTGTCCTCACATTTCTGCATTCCGATTGATATTGGAGCGTGAAAACGACATCGCCCCTGTGCTGGCCGTCCTGCTCGACCCGGTAGCCCGTTATGACCCCCCCGAAAAAAGACGGCTCCTGCAGCTTTTTGTGGAAATAGATTTCACCGCCGACCAACCCTTTCGCCTTGTCTTCTTCAAGGCTCCACCAGCCGCTTTCCCATTCATCACCCTGCAGCTTCACAAAATGATTCAACGGTTCCAAAATGTGTATGTTCATATCGTTCTCCGTCCATAAAAAAATTCATTGATCACATCCCCTGAGGGATTTCTGCCATAAAAAAAGCCCCGCCTCACTGTAATGGGCAGGACTTCGTTAGCTCTTTCTTTTCCCCTTGCCGAAGGGAGATTTACGGATCAGCAGATGTCAATTACATGAAGATCTTCAGGATAGGCTCAATGATGAATAAGTCAAGACAATTTTACCCGATCCGCCGGCCGGCGGTTGACCGTTGCTGAAATCACGCGCATCGTTCACCAGGAAGAACCTGCCGGGTGCGGACAGGACTCGTTTCTCTGCATCCTTCATAATTCCAGAATGTTAGACAATCCGGACAAATTTTCCCCGCTCCATTCTAATTTCCTTGACACAAACCAGCCTTCCATTTATAGTTCCTCAACTTGAAAAATATCGGCCATCACAAGCTGCCATCCGTATCCAGGGAACCGGTTCGACCACGTTGCCCTTGCCGAAGCAGAAAAGCTGACAAGAGATTCCAGAACCATCGGCCCGCGGGATGTTTACAGGATAACATGTCCTCATCTGTCGCACATACACCAGTCCTAGAGTTGAAAGGCAACCTTTTGTCTCTGATGGTGCTTTACCTTTACGACAGCGACAGGGAGCGCATTGAGCAGCAGTTCGCCGAGAAAATCGGCAAGGCAAAGAATTTTTTCCAGAGCGCCCCCCTCGTGCTCGATCTGAATGCGCTGCAGAATGTGGATGCTCCGCTTGATGTTCCGCACCTGGTCGATCTGGTGAGGAAACACGGGCTGGTGCCGGTCGGAATCCGGGGAGGAAGCCCTCAGATGCGTCAGGTGGCGCTGAGCCTGTCCCTGGGGATTCTTCCCGACACCAAACCCATGATCTCCCGGACCGAACCGCAGGAGGAGCGGACACTCCCGGCAACGAAGGACAAGATCGTATCCCAGCCCGTCCGCTCCGGACAGCAGGTGGCGGCCCTCCAGGGCGATCTCGTGGTGTTGTCGGCGGTCAATCCCGGGGCGGAAGTTCTGGCGGGAAAAAGCATCCACGTATACGGAGCCCTTCGGGGGCGGGCCGTCGCAGGCATACACGGCTATTCCGAAGCCCGGATTTTCTGCCGGAATTTCGATGCGGAACTGGTTTCCATCGCGGGCCAGTACAAGCTGAATGAAGACTTTGACGATTCGGTAAGAGGCAGGGCCGTTCAGATTTATCTCGAACAGGATCGTCTGGTGATCCAGCCCTTTGCAGGATAGCCTCGATCAAGGCCATGCAGGGGTCCAGGATCTTGTGTGACCCTTTTTGTTTTTAATGTCAGAGACGTTGCTTTTTATAAGATTGCATTTTGTTTTAAGGAGATTTTCCCTTGGCTAGAGTCATTGTTGTTACCTCCGGAAAGGGTGGCGTGGGAAAGACCACGACCAGCGCCGCTTTTGCTACAGGTCTCGCCATGCGCGGACATAAAACGGTCGTCATCGATTTTGACATCGGATTGCGTAATCTGGATCTCATCATGGGATGTGAACGCCGCGTCGTCTACGATTTCGTCAATGTCATCAGGGGGGAGGGGAATCTCAATCAGGCGTTGATCAAGGACAAGCGCGTCGACGACCTCTATATCCTCCCCGCATCCCAGACCCGGGACAAGGATACGTTGACCGTGGAAGGAATCGAGCAGGTTTTTGAAGAGCTCAAGGAGCGTTTTGATTTCATCGTGTGCGACTCACCGGCCGGAATCGAACACGGGGCGATCATGGCCATGTATTTCGCCGACGAAGCCATTATTGTGACCAACCCGGAAGTTTCATCCGTCCGCGATTCAGACCGGATCATCGGCATCCTGGCGAGCAAAACCAAGCGGGCGCAGAATGGAGACGCGCCGGTCCGGGAACATCTGCTGGTAACGCGTTACTTCGCCAAGCGGGTCAACACCGGGGACATGATGAGCGCCAAGGATATCCAGGAAATCCTGGCGATCCCACTGCTGGGCATTATCCCAGAGTCCCCTTCGGTTCTGCAGGCCTCCAATTCCGGAATTCCCGTTGCGCTGGACAAGAACAGCGACGCCGGACAGGCCTATCTCGATGTCGTTGCGCGTTTTCTCGGCGAAGATCGTCCGCACCGTTTTTTGAACAAAAGAAGTTTTTTTGCTCGTTTATTTGGGAATTAACATGAATATTTTTAGCTATTTCAGTTTCCTGAAGCAACGAAAAAGCGCGGCGATCGCGAAGGAGCGTCTCCAGATTATCGTGGCCCATGAGCGCAATGCGCTTTATCGCGGTTCTTTTGATTTCATTCCCCTTCTTCAGAAGGAACTGCTGGACGTCGTCAGGAAGTATGTCAACGTGTCCGATGATCAGATCAAGGTCAACGTGGAAAAGAACGGCAATTATGAAGTCCTGGAAGTCAATATCGCCTTGGCCGATGCAGAAGGCCGTTTCAGTCTTCCATAATCTGCCTCCTTTCCTTACAAATAAGGACTGATTCAATAAAAAACAGGCCTCTGCGGCAAGCGGAGGCCTTCTTCTTGGGGATGTCCGCAACGTCATGAGCCCGAAAGCCCATCCTGTTTTTGAACAGATTTCCCTGTTCGATGATGCCTATACCCTGCTCAACAGCGGCCTCGCCGATCTCATGTCACTGGACCTGCAGTCAGCCAAGAATTCCCTTGAGCATTATGGGGCAATCTACCGGGCGCGGGAGCAGGTTGAACATTTCCTTCAAATCATCGATTTCCTGGAGGAAAAGTTGATACAGGCTCCCGACGGCATCGAGGAACCTGTTTACCTTTACAACCTCGTGAATGCCCTTGAAGCTGATGCCGGCATAGTTGCCTGCATCTCAAAGGACATCCTGGACGGAATCCGCTCCTCTCTTCAGAAAAGGATTCTGAAGGCGATCGAAGATCATCACCTGGCCGGCACCCCTTATCTTTCCAATGCGGTCCCCACGGGGTTTATTTATCTGCAGGCCGGTCGACCGGACGAGGCCATCGCGGCCCTGCAGGTCTGCCTTCCTCTTTCGCCGAGAAATGCCCTTATTTACGGCTATCTCGGTGATGCCTACCTGATGCGCCATGAGTTCGCGCAGGCTCGGCAATGCTACCTGAATGCCTGTCTGAACGACCCGAAGGCACTGGATTGGGAATTTCTGAAGGATTCAAATCTTCTATCCCTGAGGGATCAACTCGTGGAACGATATGGGGATGAATCCCTTGCCCTGGCATGGCTTCCGGTCCATGCCGTGCTTCGTGACCTTTTCAAACCCGGGTTGCTGGGTCTGTATGAAGGCTTGAAGGAACTCGTGGAGGACTATCTTGCCCTGCAGAGGAAATTCCGGCAAACGCCTGAGCCCGGCCTCGAGGCAGGACTTTTTCTGCGCGCGCTCCTGCTCTGCGAACAGGAGCCCCACCTGAAATTTATAAAAACCGTGAATTTTATCGATCTTCGCAAAACGATGAAGAGCCTTGACCCGTCGCTTTTCGCAGGCTATTTGACATGGATCGAAAGGAGACATGCCGGCTTGAAATAACCATTCGGCTGGAATGACAGGAGATTTTCCAAAATGGCGCAACCAACCATACTGTTCATGGGGACCCCCGAATTTGCCCTGCCGTCGCTGGAAAAGCTGGTTGAAAGGGGTTATGAAATCGCCGCCGTTGTCACGCAGCCGGACCGCCCGAAAGGACGGGGAAAGCACCTGGTGGCGCCGCCGGTCAAAGTCGCGGCGGCCCGCTGGAGCATCCCGGTTCTCCAGCCCCAGAAGGTCAGAGATCCCTCCTTTCTGGAGATCCTGAAGCAGTTCCCGGCGGACCTGATCGCCGTTGCCGCGTTCGGGCAGATCCTGCCCAGGGAGGTCCTGGATTTTCCGCCCCTGGGCTGCATCAATGTCCATCCCTCCCTGCTCCCCAGATATCGCGGGGCAGCGCCGCTCAACTGGACCCTGATCAACGGGGAAACCCGCACCGGCGTCACCATCATGTACATGGATGAGGGGCTGGATACAGGGGATATTCTTCTTCAGGAAGAAACCCCGATCGGCCCGGAGGAAACCTTCGGCCAGCTTCATGACCGCCTGGCGGCCCTTGGAGCGGATCTTCTTGTTCAGGCGGTTCAACTGCTCGAGAGCCACCAGGCGCCCAGGATCCCCCAGGATAACTCGTTGAGCTCCTATGCGCCGATGCTGAAAAAAGAGCACGGACGTATTCGCTGGGACCAGGAGGTTTCCGCAATCGTCAATCAGATCCGGGGCCTGTCCCCTGCCCCCTGCGCTTACACGCTCCTGGACGGCAAGACCCTGAAGATCTTTGCGGCCAGGGGAATCGAGCAGCCCGTATCGGGAAAACCCGGTCAGGTAGGAAGCGGAACGAAGGAAGGATTGCCGGTGACCGCAAAAAACGGCTATGTTATCTTGAAGGACATTCAGATGGAAAACCGCAAGCGCATGAACGCGTCGGATTTTCTCCGGGGCTACGAGCTGCTTCCCGACACGGTTCTTGGCTGAAATGATTCCCTCCCCGCGCAGCCTGGCCGTAGATCTCCTTGATCGCATCGACCGAACGGGGGCGTTCGCCGAGCCCCTCCTCGACGCCTGTCTCCGCCGTCATGCCCTCGCCAATGCCGCGGACCGCCATCTCCTCACCTCCCTGGTTTACGGCACACTGAGGATGAGGGGGCATCTCGACTGGATCATTGAGCGGCTTTACAAGGGAAAGTTCGCATCCATGCAGGATGGGATCAAAAACATTCTGAGGACGGCCCTCTATCAGTTTCTGTTTCTGGAGCGGATCCCCGATTTTGCCCTGGTCAATGAAGCTGTCGAGCTGACGAGGAACCGCTACCCCGGCCGGGAACATCTGGTGAACGCCCTGCTGAGAAACGCCGTGCGCAGGGGACGGAACCACGATTTTCCCTACCCGGATATGGGAAAAAATCCGGAAGAGCATATCTCCGTTGTCTGCTCCCATCCGCTCTGGCTGGTGCGCCGCTGGAGCAGGATGTACGGTCCGGAGCGGACCCTGTCCCTCTGCCGCGCCAACAACCAGGTCCCGCCCGTGACCCTTCGAGTCAACACCCTCAAATCGTCGCGTCCCCTTTTAAAGGCACTGCTGGAGGAGGAGGGATTCTCCGTCACCGAGTCGCATTTCTCCCCGGACGGATTGCAATTGAACGGCCCCTCCGATGATCTCCGGTCATCTTCCGCGGGCCGCCAGGGTCTTTTCCTTCTCCAGGACGAGGCTTCCCAGTTGATTGCCCGCCTGGTCTCACCGGAGCCGGGAGAGGAAATCCTCGACCTGTGCTGCGGCGTCGGCGTCAAGACGACCCACCTGGCCGCCCTGATGAAGAATGGGGGCCGCGTTCTGGCGGTGGATCTCTATCCGGGCAAGCTGGACGCCCTGAATCGCCTGGCGGCGAAGATGGGCATTACCATGGTTGAGACCCTCCAGGCGGATGCTTCGACGAAATGGGGGGAATTGCTCCAGGGAACATTCGACCGCGTTCTCGTCGACGCACCCTGTTCAGGTCTGGGAACCCTGCGGAGAAATCCGGAAATCAAATGGCGCCTGAAGCCTCAGGACCCTTCTTCCCACGGCCGCCTTCAGGCCGGCATCATGGATCGCGCCGCCGCTCTTCTCCGCCGCGGCGGACGTCTCGTTTACAGCACCTGCACGATCCTTCCCGAAGAAAACGAGCTTCTCATCGGAAACTTTCTCTCCCGTCACGGGGAGTTTTCCATCCGTTCATCTCCCGGAGCTTCTTCGGAGGCCTCCACCCTGATCGGGGAGGATGGGTTTTTCCGGACGGCTCCCGACACGTCCGGCATGGATGGATTTTTTGCGGCCATTCTCGTCAAGCACTGATTTCCGTTGCCCGGCCTGCTTGCGCCCTTCCGGCGGAAAACGCGGCATTGCCTTCAAGGCCGAAGTCGTATAGGATCCCGGTTCAATTGCATCACAATCATCGCCAAGGAGAGTTGGAATGAAAAAAACGATCATATGGGTGATTGCCTGCCTGATGGTGAGCGGCTGCGCCGTCTCCGAAAAGTACGCCCGGATGTCATCGACCGTCATCGACTGCAAGGCTGACCAGATCGAAATTGAAAACGCGCCTCTGATCGGCTTCCTGGGTACGCAGAGCTGGGAGGCAATCTGCAAGGGGAAAAGATACATCTGCAGTCATGATCCCCAGACGGGCGTAAGCTGCACAGAGATGATCAACCCCTTCGCCCCGTAAGGCAACGGCTCCGGACAGCGGCGCGCTGAGCGGATCGGGAACTCTTCATCCGGATGCTGCTTCGTGAAACATGCCCCCTGCGTCACGGCTGAACAAGCGCATCGTAAATGCGCCTGGCCACCTCCTTGTCGTTCAGGTACCCCGCAATCCCGTGACGGTTCTCCGTATGATTCCGCACATCCGTCTTGTTTTCCACGGCAGGATTCAATGGAAAATTTTCCTTGTCCAGGGGGTACAGGGCGACGACGTCGCGCTCGTCCATCGCGTTGAACCACTTCCCGACGCATGCCGGATGCTTGTTCGGTGCGAGAGATTTCCGGATCGCCGTGATCGCCAGCGGAGAGCCGACCGTCACAAACAGCGGGACGTTCCAGCGGAGCTCCTTCCCTTCACGGCGGAGGAGGCTGTAGGAAACAACGGTACCCAGTGAATGTGAGACAACCACCGTCGGAACGTCCGGAAGCATGGCTTTCCGGATTCCCGTTTCAATCTCGTCCCGGATGCCGATATTGTAAAGATACTGGTACACGTCATTCGTGGCGATGGCGATGCTGGCCCCGCTCGCTCCCGGCACGAAGCGGTCGATCGCCTTCAGCACACCCTGGAGCCATTCCCAGTTGAGCGGCCCCTTTGCGATGACGTCCGCTCCGGCCGCCTCGGCGAGCATGGCGTCACTGATTCCCGCCCGCTGCTGCACCTCCTGGATCACGGCCCGCATGAAAGTCCTCTCCTCATCGTCGGCGTTGTCCCCCTTGACAATGACCTCCGCCACCTTCTCCGGCGGCAGTCCGCTCACGAGGCCATGGAGGGTTTCGCCATAATAGGGAAACCGGATGGCATCCTCGGAAATCGGCATTGAAAGACCATTCTTTTCAAGCCCCTCACGAAATGCGGCAATCCACTGCATCTTGAGCTCGGCGGCATCCTTGTGCTCCTGCGCACGACCGTGTATGAACACCAGCTGTTTCATCGTTCTATTCCTCCTGAGAGAATTGCTTTTCGAAGCATGGCGACACCCTTCCCGTTGAACATCGTCCAGAGCGAGGGAACCCGGCATTGCTCGATTCCGTGAAGTGATGGCGGCAACTGCGCCCGGTAGGCGGAAAGAAGGGCCCACCCCTGGGAAAGCATTGGAAAAGGCGGGACAAAACGCCCCATGATCGGCGCCCTTGAAAGAAGCGCGACATCGAAGAAGACAAGGCCGAGATCGCCTTCCATGTAAGAGCGCATTTCGTCAATGAGGTCGCGCCGCTGCAGGCTGTCATAGACGTAGGCCGCGTAGAGCGCCAGGGACGGATCGACCCCTTTGGCGTATTGCATGCGCCTCGCCAGGGCGAGGCCGCCCTCCTCGTTGAGGCGGAATACGCCCAGGGCGGCCGATGCCGCGATCGTCGCCCGCAGGGAACGCAGCTCGTTGACCGCATGGGCATACTCGCCCCAGCGCCACGTGTTTTCCGAAGGTTCATAGCTCACATCCACCAGCTGCCCCCCTTCGAAGCTGAGGGCGGCGATGAAATCCGGCAGTGCGGGAACCGCGACTCCGCATCCGTTTTCGAGGACGAGGAGCACGTTCGCCCCCGGCGCCGTCAGCCCCCCGACCCGGACAGTGTCTCCCGCCGTTCCCAGAAGTTCGACGGCCACATCGCGCTGGACCGTGTCAACGATCCGCGCGCCCCGGATCTTGAACCCGCACTGGGTTTCGAAATGCATCGGGCCGAAGGGCTCCGCCTGGGTGGCCACCGCCTCGAGCAGCCCCCTTTCGCGGCCGCCTGATTCCAGGCTGAGCAGTTCCTTCCATTTGCGCTGGTCGCCCTCGAGGGACGCGGATACCAGTCCCTCGGAAACCGTAAAGGGCGTAACCGGCGGCGGCTCGCGCGCGGGAATGCCGGGGGAAAAGGTCCGGGAGAGAAGCCTGCCCTTGAAGGGCATGCGCGCGATCCATGCATCCTCCGTATGGCGGCTGATCCGGTCGTCCGGTAGCTGGTTGAGCTTCGGGTCGATCTTCATGGCAGCCAGTCGGGCCGGCACGTCCCTCTTGAGGCAGTCTGCCAGCTCTCCCAGGCGGAGTTCTGCGACGACCCTGCCGTCCTCTTCAACGGGATGCAGGGTCTCCTGGTGCCGCCCGGTAAGGTAGTCCAGCAGCACCTCCGTGTACAGCGCCGAATAGCGCTTGGCCGCTTCAGCCGCCGCCGCGGCCGGATCGACAATTTCCAGGGAGGGTTTCCCGCGGGCGCACGAAAAGAGGATGTCAACAGGCTTCTCCGTCCCGCTGACGGGCTCGTTGGGAAACACTTCGCCGCCCTTGATCTGCAGGGCCAGGAGGCCTTCCGCGGCACTCCTGCAGGCATCGGATATCAGGACGACATGGCTGATGCCGCAATACCGGGCAAGGCGCACGCTTCCCTCGACGTTGACGGCCTCGTTGACGTTTTTCGGAGCACCGGAAAGAAGCCAGAATTCGCTGTCGATGTTGATTCCGTGTCCGGAAAAATAGACGATAAGCTGCTCCACCGAGGCCCGGTCGACAAGGGCAGTGATCGCCGAATGGACCTGCTCAACGGTTACGGGATTCTTCTCGTCCGTCAGGACCTGCAGGTGCCCTTCATCGATTCCCTGCCTGCGCGCCCAGTCCGTCATGCGCTGGACGCTCGGCGTTACCGCCTGGAGCTCGGGCAGATTGCCCGTTTTGCTGACACCGATAAGAACGGCGGCCCTCTCCATATCAGAACCTCCTTCTGTGGATCTGCTTCAGTGCTGCCTCGACAGCCTTACGGTTCAAGAGGCTTCAGGGTGACCGTTCCCGGAGCCTGGATGTCGCCTTTCCCGGACCAATCGTCCGTCGTTCCCACAGAGATTATATTGGCCGCCCCATCCTGGGCGCATGCCGCGGGATACACCCTGACATCCGGTCCGTAGTTGCCGGCAGCCGCCACAAAGAGCACTTCGGGATGCTTCGTGATGGCGGAACACAGATCGCTGTAATCGTCCGTCCCTTCGATAAACCCCAGGCTGAGATTGACGACTCCGGCTCCACGGGAGGCGGCCCAGTCGATTGCTGAAATCACGGCGTGCTTGTCTACCGTGCCGTCGGCATCCGCCACCTTCGCCACAAGAATCCTCGGAGAGGGCAGGTTCTGGAATTCCGGAGGCGCTGCACTCCGGGCCTGCAGTGTCAGAATGGCCACAATCGTGCCGTGTCCGATCCTGTCTTCCGGACCCTCCCCGGTAAAATCCTCCTGCTCGGCAATCAGTCCCCTGATCTGCGGATGATCGGCCAGGATCCCGGAATCGATGACGGCTATCGTCGCGGAGCGATCGGTATAGAGTGGCGGATACAGGGGAATGCCCTGAACGACATGCCAGTTTCCCCTCTCGTCGCGCAGCCTGATGTCGCCCTCCTGCGGGCCGTTCGCCCCGGTTCCGGCGGGCCCTCCCAGCAAAAAGCCTTTTCCTTTCTTCTCCTGCATTTTCTCCCTCCCCACCTGTTGACCCCCTGGCGTTCCCCGCACCATTTTCTCAGTACCGATAAAAACGTGCCTCGCCACGCAGGAAAAGTATATAAGCCCCAGCGGCGAGTGTCAAAAAAAAATACGGCGGCAACAGCCGGCGGCATCTTGCTGCATATCACCTTGAGGAACTCTGACGGTTCCGGATTTCCGGATTATTTCCGCCTTTCACCATCACAGCGCAGCGCAGCCATGTGCAACGCCCGCGGAGTTACACTATGCGGACGGAACCCGGAGACGCCACCAGGATCTCTTCTCCTGCGGCAGGGTCCTTTTCGTTCAGCCAATGGGATGCATTCCGGCGTTCGTTTTTTTGTGGATGTCTTGATCGATCAGGGCTCCGCCCCCGTCGCGGAGTCTTGTTTCCGATGGCCGCTGGCGATCCGGCTCCGCAATTTTTCCATCGCTACATAGAACACCGGCGTCACATACAGGGTCAGCGTCTGCGAAAAGAGCAGGCCGCCGACGACGGCCAGCCCCAGGGGGCGCCGGGATTCGGCCCCTGCGCCGTATCCCAGGGCGATGGGCAGCCCGGCCATGAGGGCGGCCATCGTCGTCATCATGATCGGGCGGAAACGGACGAGGCAGGCCTCGTAGACGGCGTCATGCGGATTTTTCCCCTGTCTGCGCTGCGCCTCGATGGCGAAGTCCACCATCATGATTCCGTTCTTCTTCACGAGGCCGACCAGCATGACTATGCCCACGAAGGCATAGATGGAAAGGTCATGGCGGAAGGCCATAAGGGCCAGCAGCGCCCCGAAACCGGCGAAAGGCAGGGCGGAGAGGATGGTGACGGGATGATAGAAACTTTCATAGAGGATCCCCAGAATGATGTAGATCACCACGATGGCCAGAATCAACAGAATCCCCATACTGGCAAGGGATGACTGGAAGGCCTTCGCGGTTCCCTGAAATTCGAACGTCATCCCGGAGGGCATGGAGGCGGCCGTCATGGCCTGGATCCTCTCCACCGCCTGGCCGAGCGAATAGCCGGGCTTGAGGTTGAACGAAATGGTCACCGAGGGCAGCTGTCCGGAATGGCTGATGGTCAGCGGGCCGATATCCTCCCGCAGCGTCGTGATCGCCCTCAGGGGGACCAGCTGCCCGGTGGAAGACCGGACATGAAGCATGGACAGCACGGAAGGATCGGTCCGGTACTGAGGCAGCAGTTCCATGATGACCTGATAATCGTTGTTCGGGGTGTAGATCGTCGAAATCTGGCGCGACCCGTAGGCGCTGTAAAGGGCGTTTTCAATCTGCATCGGCGTGACGTTCAGGATGAACGCCTGATCGCGGTCGATATCGATGTGCACCTCGGGATTCTTCAGCTGCAGGTCGCTGCTCACATCCTGCAGTTCCTCCATCCGGCGCATCCGATCCTCCATTTCAGCGCCGTAGCGGAACAGCTCCTTCGTTTCAATCCCCTGGAATGTCACCTGATAGAGACTTTTGGTCACACGTCCGCCGATGTTGATCGGGGGCGGATTGGTCGGAAAGGCCCTGATGCCCGGAACGGAGGCGAGCTTTGGCCGGAGCCTGTCGATCACCTGATCCGCACTGAGTTCCCTTTCACGGCGGGGCTTGAGGACGATGAACATGCTCCCGGTATTCGTGGCGCTCTGGCCGCCTCCTGAGGCCACGCTGCACATGAAGCGGTCGACGTTGGGGTCCTTCTGCACGATATCGAGCAGAGCCAGCTGATGCTGAACCATGGAATCGAAGGAGATGTTCTCTGCCGCCTCCGTCCTGATCGAGATCTGGTCCCGGTCTTCCGAGGGGATGAAGCCCTTGGGAATGGCGTAAAACAGGAAGACCGTTGCGGCAAGAAGGGCGGCGGAAAAGATCAGGGTTGCGCGCTCGCGGGAAAGGACCCAAAGCAGGGTGCTGCGGTAAAAGCTGAGCATCGCATCAAACCCCGACTCCACCATGAGGTAGACCCGCCCATGCCGTTCTCTCCCCGGGGCGCGGATGAACCGGCTGGCGAGCATGGGGGTCAGGCTCAGGGAGACGAAGCCGCTGATCAGAACGGCCACGGCAATGGTAACGGAAAACTCCCGGAAGAGGCGTCCCACGATGCCCCCCATGAAGAGGACGGGGATGAACACGGCGGCCAGCGAGAGGGTCATGGATACGATGGTGAAGCCGATTTCCCGGGCCCCTTCCAGGGCCGCCTGCATCCGCGGTTTTCCCATCTCGATATGCCTCATGATATTTTCCAGCATGACGATGGCGTCATCGACGACGAACCCCACAGACAGGGTCAGGGCCATGAGGGACAGGTTGTCGATGCTGTAATCCAGAAGGTACATGACGGCAAAGGTTCCGATAAGGGAGACGGGAAGGGTCAAGCTCGGAATGACCGTTGCGGACAGATTGCGAAGGAAGAGAAAGATGACCAGGACGACGAGGACCAGGGTCAGATACAGGGTGAACTGCACATCCCTTGCCGAGTCCTTGATGGGAATGCTGCTGTCGCGCAGGACGACCAGGGATACGGATGCCGGCAGCTTTTCGCGGAAGGCGGGCAGCAGGGCCTTGATGGCGTCGGCGACCTGGATCGTGTTGGTTCCGGGCTGCCGCTGAATGGCCAGGATGATGGCGCGGCTGCGGGTTGTCGGCGTGGCGAACCATGCCGCCACCCTGTCATTTTCAACGCTGTCCCGAACGTTCCCCAGCTCCTGAAGGCGCACGGGCTGGCCGTCGCGGTAGGCCACGACGAGAGGCAGGTACAGGCCGGCCTTCATCAGCTGGTTTTCAGACTGCAGCGTGGCCAGGGTCTGCGCGCCGGTGAGGGTACCCAGGGGATTGTTGACGTTGTAATGACCGATAACCGAGGACACCTCGTCGATGCCGATGCCGCGGGAGGCCAGGGCATGGGGGTCCAGCTCGATGCGGACGGCGTACTTCTGCGAGCCGTAGACGGACACCTGCGCCACGCCGGTCACCCTCGATATCTGCTGCGCAAGCTGCGTCTCCCCGTACTCGTTGAGCAGATACATTGGAAGGGTTGGGCTGGTCAGGGCCAGGTACAGAATCGGCTGGTCGGCGGGATTGACCTTTCGGAAGGACGGCGGGGTCGGCAGATCCTCAGGTAGACGACGGCTGGCGCGCGAGATGGCGGACTGCACATCCTGGGCCGCCGCATCGATATTGCGATTCAGGTCAAATTGCAGGGTGATGCGGGTCGACCCCTGAGAGCTGGTGGAGATCATGGAGTCGAGGCCGGCAATGGTCGTGAATTCCTTTTCAAGAGGGGTCGCCACTGTTGAGGCCATGGTTTCCGGATTTGCACCGGGCAGGGAGGCGGAAACGCTGATCGTGGGAAAGTCCACCGCGGGCAGATCGCTCACCGGCAGGAGGCGATAACCGATCAGACCGGCAAGGACGATGCTCAGCATGCACAGCATCGTCATGACAGGGCGCCGGATGAAGGGCTCCGAAAGATTCACGGACGCTCCCCCGGCGTTTTTGCGGGCTCTTTATCGGCGGCAGCCCTGATCTCGACCCGGGCGCCCGGGACGAGTTCCAGGTGGCCGTCGGTTACAACACGCTCGCCGGCCCCCAGACCCCTGTCGATGACCGCCTCAACCCCGGTGGCCATCTGGACGGCAACCGGCCTGAGTTCAACCGTCTGGTCCTCTTTGACGACAAAGACAAATTTGCCATCCTGACCCGCCTGAACCGACTCCGCCGGCACGACCAGGGCGTCCTTCCGGATCCCGAGCACCAGGGTCACGGTGACGTACTGGCCCGGCCAGAGCACCTCCCGGTCGTTGCTGAACACCCCGGCAAGACGCACCGTTCCGGTTCCTTGATTGATCGAATTGTCGATAAAAAAGAGGTCGCCCTCCTCCGGAGGCCTGCTGTCCCCCGGCAATCCTGCCCTGACTCTCAGGATTCCTCCGGCCATCGCACTGCGGATCGCGGGCAGATCGGCCTGGGGGACGCTGAAAAAAACCTCGATGGGCCGGATCTGGTTGATCGTCACCATGGTGGCCTCCCTGGCCCTGATCAAGGACCCTTCCGCGGTGAGAAGGTCTCCGGCCCGCCCGGTGATCGGACTGTAGATGGAACAGCGTCCGACCTGGAGCCCCGCCGTGGCTTCCGCCGCCCGGTCGGCTCGAACCGTTGCCGTCAGGGCGGCCGCTTCCGCCTGGGCCTTGTCGTTGTCGCTGCGGGAAATCAATTCCCTCTTGAAGAGCTCTCGAAAACGTGCCGCCGTGAGGAGGGCATGTTCTTCCATGGCCCGATCCCTGAGGAGGTTGGCCCTGGCCCGATCCAGCTCCGCCTGGTAGGATCGGGAATCGATGGTAAAGAGGAGATCTCCCCTCCGGATCGTCTGCCCCTTGCTGAAGTGCACTTTGGCGAGAATGCCGTCAACCTCCGACTTGATCTGGATACTCGAACGGGCCTGAACATTCCCGAACGTTTTGATTTCTATCGGAATTTCTTTGAGTACCGCCTTGGCGGCGGTGACAGGAATCTGTCTGTCCCGGCTTGTTTTTTCCGGAGCGGCATCCCGGGAACTTTCCGAACAGGCGGTGATCAGAAAAAACGATATCACGAGGGTGGCAGCGGCCAGACAGGCAAAGCGCTTTTTCATGAAGAACGACCTTTCCGCACACGGCATGGGAAGAAAATATGGGGAAAAATAGGCCATACGAAAAGCACCGTCAAGATTTAATTGGAGCGCCCCGGTTTTTACCGCCTTCTCATTGGCATGGAGAAGAAGCGGCCTGACTCGACCAGTCCACGAATACGCGCGTCCTCCTCCTTTCGCCGCAGTGAGCGAGATCAGGTCCTGCACGCCTCCCGCCGTGATTTCCACCGTCCTTTCAGGCCTTCTTCCCTGTAAAGTCACGGAACATCAGGCTCTTGCCGATCATGATATGTATTTCCTGAAGATTGTGATATGAAAGGGAATAATTTGTTGGCTGTAACTTCTTTTCAGGGAAGGCGTGCCCAGAAGCTGACATGCTGTCTGCACGGCCTGCGGGAATGTCTATGGTATTTGGGAAAAAAGAAACGATTTCAACACTGGATGAAGTTCTCGAATCAAGCTGGAGACAACTCCATAACGGCGTCCAAAACTTCAGGGACCCCTTTCACCAGGCCATCCTGACCACCATGGATGGCCGCAGGCCCCAGGTGCGGATCGTGATCCTGAGGGAGTTTTCAGAAAGGGACCGGGCCTTGGTCTGTCACTGCGATGCCCGGGGTTCAAAGGTCCCGCAGATCCGGGACAATCCCAATGTGAGCTGGCTGTTCTATCATCCTGAAAAATGGCTGCAGCTGCGCATTTCAGGAACCGCTTCGGTCCACACCGATGACGAGCTGGCGGAAGCGCAGTGGGACCAGGTGCGCCTGCATCACCGCATCAACTACTGCGCAGAAATTCCGCCGGGGTCGCCCACGGAGAATCCGAGTTCGGGTCTTCCGGGTTTTCTCCTGGAAAAGGCGCCAAAATTATTTGATATTCCCGAAGCCCGGAAAAACTTTGCCGCCATTGTCTGCCGGTTTGATGAAATGGACTGGCTGCTGCTGAAATTGACCGGCCATATCCGGGCAAAATTCTCGTGGAAAGAAAGCCGGATGGACGCCTCCTGGGTGATCCCCTGACGTTCTGACGACGGCCGCCGGAACGATGGGCCTTTCCTGAAGCCACCGTCGCCGGTCCTGACTCATTTACCAGAAAAACGAGAGGGGTATTTTCATCGCCCCATGGACATCGTGCTGGATGACGACAAAGTCATCCTGAACATCGATGAGATGGGCATTCCGATGGGAAAGGTTTGATTCGTTGAAGCGGAGCTTGTAATAGGAACTGTTTTCAAGCACACCACAGGAGCCCTTTTCCGGAAAGTCCAGTGTCCCTCTCCTGCCGATCAATGTTTTCAGGTATTGTTGGTAATTCATAGCTCTTCCCTTACAGTCCGTCCGGCATGTCATGCTTCGTTGAAGCATCTTTCCAGGCGGCAAAAAAATGGATTCTCTCTAAGAAGAAAGCCCCCTTTTCCTTTCAGCATTCGGATTCGGACAAGGGGTCACGCGGCCAGGATCAGATCAAAGACGGCTTTTCCTGGAACTCCGCCGGCCGAATCGCCAAAGCGCTGTAATAGTGCCACAATTTAAGACAAACTCAATACGGATCGATTACGGAACATATACCAGCATAAAACTGGCAGAGTCGATACATCCCTATTACAACCCTCTATCCGGACAACCTCATGAATATTTTTTGACGCTCGCGTAGCAAGGCGCTAACGGCCCCCTTCAAGGGGTCAACTCCATCCGTTCACTTTTTGGTTTTTTTTCGATCCCTCCGCGGACAGGAATGCCTGGCTTTGCAGGGTTTGGATGACAGGAGTGTCGGCCTGGTCCGGCGGCATGCGCGGACCAGGCCGACAAGAAGATGAACATTGCTTGACGTATGGTAAAGCAAGTACGGTGCCAGCACATCCTTCTCGGACTATTTTTGACCGATGGGGCCTGAAAACCGGTTGATCCCATGACGCATCATCCATCGATTCCTCGAGAAATTTCTGCCTTGAACCAGTTGACCGGCAGGCCTCATGCCCAGAAACAATTGGGAATCACGCGGGAAAATGCCTCTAAACTTTCATGCTTCCCTTTAGCCCCGGTTCCTGTATATAAATCGGCAGTCCATCCCTGTCCGCCGCGGGAGGCGGCCGAAGGGAAATGGAGAACAGAGAGGGACCGTCAGAAAGCCGTTGTGATATCGTCGGAAGTGGCCTCGCACGGTCCTCGAAATAATGGTGACTGGGAGGAACGGTTTTGATTTCGAGAATAGACCATGTATCGCTTGCGGTAAGAGACCAGAAAAGAGCGGAACACTTTTTCCGAGACGTATTGGGGGCTGTTGCCTGCGTCGGCTCCATGGGGAGCCCCCAGATGAAGTACTTCTGGCAGATCTTTTCCCTGGGCGATCTTTCCCGGCTGGAGATCATCTCACCTACGGGAAAGGGAAGCTATCTTGAGGGGTTTCTGAAGCACAGGGAAGGCGGCGTCCACCACATCACGCTCCAGACACCGGATCTCCGCAGAACGATGAAGCATCTCGAGGAAAAGGGCATCCCCTTTTTTGGATACAACGAGTATTACGGCGCTGTGTGGAAGGAGATTTTCATCCATCCCCGCCATGCCTTCGGGGTCCTGATACAAATTGCGGAGTTTGACCCGGATGACTGGCTGTCGGAAGCGGTCAAGCTCCCCCGGGAAAAAAGGTGGCAGATTGAAAAAACGGACATGGGGGCAACCCTCATTTTTTCACATCCCGGGGGCGGCAGAGTCCGGCTGACCTTTGATCGTGACGAACTGAAGGAACTGACAGCGGAACTTGAAACGGCAGTCTCGAAGGATTCCCCCTGATGTTACAGGGAGCTACTGAAAAGGCGCAGACCTGCCGGCTGTCCGTATAACCATTACGGACAAAACCTGAGGGCCAAACGTCATTTCCCGCGCCGGAACGTAAAGTAAAGGCCAAGAGGCTCAAGCTGCGTAAGAGTTTTGGCCTTTGAAAATTCAGGGTAAACCCGATTGCATCGGGCTTCAATATCGTTTAAAGTTAAAACAGCGTTTATTGATTCCCGGTTTCCGGGCTCCCCCGCAGGGGGCACAGGATGGAAACCGACACGACCCTGTTCTCATCGATCATTTTTCCATTCCGTTGCCGAGTCTGCAGGGATCCGGACTGGCAGACAAGGGGGGAGGTGATTTCTCGCACCAGACGAACGTTCGATACAACTCGGGGAAAGGGTTTTTACAGCATCGCTCAACAGTTCTTCCAAGATGATACCAGGCATCCTCGAGCAGGGGAAACCGTTCCGAACACAGGAAATGATCCGACGGATGCAGAGGAGGAAACCATGAAAAAAGTTTTTATCTTGTCTTTCTGTTTGCTTTTCGGCCTGTTCGCTTTTGCAACCAACAGTGTTGCCGACCAGTGGCTGGATGAGGTTGTGTCATTCGACCGACCGGCGGGATCCTCGAGTGCAGGCGGCCCGGCCGAGTATGCCCTGGGCCCCAACGACGGAAATCACGTTTCCATTGACATCCCGGAAACCCTTATCCTTGCCTTTACAGACAATACAGCCTACGACGGAGCCGGCAACGACCTCAAAATCTATCAGGTGATAGGTGGCGATTCGAATGTCGACATCTACGCAAGCAAGGACAACATCACCTATGTTTACCTGGGTCGGACCGCCTACGATGTGGAGTATGACTTGAGCAGCTACTCCGGCCTTCCGTATGTGAATTATCTGAAATTCGTAGGGCTGGACAATGGAGGAGCCGTTGCGGGCTTTGATCTGGACGCGGTGGAAGCCCTCAATTCAGGCGCACCTGTACCCCTTCCGCCTGCCGTGCTCCTGCTCGGTTCAGGCCTGGTCGGCCTTATCGGGTTGAGAAGCAGAAAGTCTTGATCCTGCACATGAACAGGGAAATCCGGATTCAGGAGGATGGCCTCGTCTTCTAAGGGGGTGTCATCTCCAGGAGGCCGTTCTTTGCCGATGGGGGACTGAGTTCTCCGAAAATAATCACTGCAAAAACAAGAAAGGCGCATTTTCATGCGCCTTTCTTGACGTTGATTTCCTAGGAGGTTTGCCGGTCATGCCGAATCACGACAGAGAAAAAATAAAATCCATCATCGCAGAGCCTCCCGCCAGCATCTCCGATTTCATGGACGCCTTCGACATTGTAACCGACGGCATCGATTACGCCCTGCAATCCTTCCTGACCACCGAGGACGAAAAAGCCTTTCTGCGCCGGTTGTTGAGCCGTCTTCATGGCGACCGTGACCGCCTCATCATCGAACATTATATCCTCAGCTCGACCTCCCCGGGCTGTTTCTCCTGATCTCACTCCGACACTCCGGTGCAGGCGCGCCCAATTTCCCGCCGGATCGGGGATGGCGGATGCGGTTCACTTCACGATTCTGATCTTGAGGACCCTGGCGGCATTTTCCATGGAACCCAGATTGACAACATCGCTGTATCCCAGCTTTTCGAGGGTTTCCTTGGCGATCTGCACCCGCCTTCCGGTTCTGCAGTAGAGATAGATTTTCTGTGATTTGTCTCCGGACACGGACGCTATTTTTTCAGCAATCCGCCCATGGGGTATCCATACGGCGCCTTCAAGATGGCCGTTGTTCCATTCCGCCTCCGTCCGCACATCGACAACGGCACTCACGACCGCACCGAGGCGCGCAAAGGCCGCGATAAAGAACCGGGGGCCATCGGGATCGTCAATGCCGGGCAGCTTATCCTTTTCATGCGTTCCTCATCATTTCGGCACGGCACCGGCAGAAGAATTATACCGGCAGCGGCTTTCAGTGATCCAATGCCGTCGCAAAGACGGACAGTAGAAATTTGCGAACCTGAAAGCAAATTCTTCTTGACACACCATCCTGTTTCCGGTAAAGGCGCTACAACTATAGCCTTAATCATATCTATTCAACATCAATTCTCTCCTTGACCGGAATCAAGGAATCCGTAGCGGAGCTCAATTATCTTTTTCAATATTTCATTTGACTGAGCAGTTGGCAAGGCTTTATTCCTCTCATTACACGAGGAGTAACCTGAAGGAAATCTTCAGCAGGCCGCTGACATCTCAGAAAGGAAGAGTCCTATGCACCCAGGCACACCCTTTGTTATCGAGGTCAATCCTCACATTCCGCAACGCCTGTCCCGGCTTACCGAACTGGCGGACAACCTCTGGTACAGCTGGGATCAGCCCACCCGCACCCTTTTTGCCCGCCTCCACTCGGGCCTCTGGGACAAGGTGAAGCACAATCCAAAGGCCTTCCTCAAACGGGTGGACGAAGAACGGCTGAACGCAGCGGCGGATGACCATATTTTCCGGAGCAACTACAATCGCGTCCTCTCGGCTTTCGACACGTACATGAGGGAGCCTCAATGCCTGGACATGTCCCTTGACCTCAAGCCGGATGATCTGATCGCCTATTTCTGTGCAGAGTTCGGCTTTCACGAGAGCTTTCCCGTCTATTCAGGGGGGCTGGGCATCCTGGCCGGCGACCATTGCAAGTCCGCTTCCGATCTGCGTCTGCCTTTCGTTGCCGTAGGGCTGCTGTATCGCCAGGGCTACTTTTCCCAGCATATCGACAGCGACGGGCACCAGATCGCCACCTACACCGATTCCGATTTCGAAGATTTGCCCGTTAATCCCGCTCTGACTGAAGATGGCAGGGAGCTTCATGTTACCATCGAACTGCCTGGCCGCAACGTCGAAGTGAAGGTCTGGGAAGCGCAGGTCGGCCATGTGCGCCTGTGCCTCCTTGATACCGATCTGCCCGGAAACTGGTCCGAGGACCGCAACATCACCCATCGGCTCTACGGCGGAGATCTGCACACGCGCATTCAGCAGGAGATCGTGCTGGGCATCGGAGGCGCACGCGCTTTGGAGCAGCTTGGTTTGAAACCGACCGTTTACCACATCAACGAAGGGCATGCCGCCTTTCTCGTCGTGGAGCGCATCCGCCGCAAGATGAAAGCAGCCGGACTCTCCTTCCATGCCGCCCTTGAGATCGTGGCGGCCAGCACGGTGTTTACCACCCATACTCCGGTTCCAGCCGGCCATGACCACTTCGCAGAGGACATGATCTGGGACTACTTCCGGGAAACCTGCAACGACCTGGGCCTGCAGCGCGAAGAATTTCTGAAGCTCGGCGGCGCAGGTTACGGCCAGGAGTTCAACATGACCAAACTGGCGCTCAGCGGATCACGCTTCCATAACGGTGTTTCCCGGATCCACGGGCAGGTTTCCTCGCGCATCCTTTCCGACATGTGGCCGCAGGTGCTCCCCGAGGAGTCGCCCATGGACTACATTACCAACGGCGTCCACGTTTCCACCTTCCTGGCCCAGGAATGGCAGGATCTTTTCGACAGCCAGCTTGGTTACGAATGGCGCCGGCTCCGAATGGATGCGGATTTCGACAACGCCTTCTGGGAGAAGGTGGCGGACATACCGGACCATCTCTTCTGGGCCGCGCACCAGACGCTGAAGGCCAAGATGCTGTCTTCCGTGCGCGATGTCGTGACCAACCAGCATATGCGCATTTTCGGGTCCGTAGCCCGCCTGGAACGCATGCTCAAGTTCACCAATCCTCTCGACCCCAACGTGCTGACCATCGGCTTTGCCCGCCGCTTCGCCACATACAAGCGCGCCACGCTGCTCTTTGAGAACATGGACTGGCTTCGTTCCACGCTCAAGAATGACGACCGGCCCGTCCTCTTCATCTTTGCCGGCAAGGCCCACCCCGACGACAAGCCCGCCCAGGAACTCATCCGCCGCATCTACGACATATCGCGCTGGCCGGAATTCGAAGGGAACCTGCTCATGGTGGAAGGCTACAACCTGAGCCTGGCCCGCCGCCTCGTTGCCGGCTGTGACGTGTGGCTGAACAATCCCATCTACCCGATGGAAGCCTCGGGAACCTCCGGTATCAAGGCTGCCATGAACGGCGTGATCAACCTGTCGGTTACCGACGGCTGGTGGGACGAGGGCTATGACGGAAGCAATGGGTGGGCCATCAAGCCCGCCCCGGAATACTTCGACGACACCCGACGCGATCAGGAGGACAGCCGCGACCTCTACGAAGTGCTGCAGGACCAGGTCATCCCCATGTACTATCGCCGCAATGAACTGGGCTTCTCCAACGAATGGGTGCGCATGGCCAAACTCTCCATTATCACCCTCCTGCCGAGTTTCAGTTCGACCCGGATGGTCATGGAATACGTAAACAAGTTCTACGGACCCGCCTCACGCCAGTGGCGGCGTTATTCCGCGGGCATCTTCTCCGTGGCACAGAATCTCGCCGACTGGAAGGCCAAAGTGAGGCAGGCATGGAGCGGCGTCCGTATCCGCCGTCTCAGTGATCCCCAGAGGCGCATCCTCTTCGGGGAAAGCGCGCCCCTCAAGATCTCGGCAGACTTGAACGGGCTGGCACCGGAAGACGTCAAGGTGGAGGTGCTCCTGGGCCGCGCATCCAAGAACGGCAGGGACAAAAAGTTGCAGACCATGTGCATGAAACCGCTGGAGCGGATAGGTCAGGAATGGGTGTTCCATCTGGAGCTGAACCCGGAGATGTGCGGCAAGCTGCTCTACCGGGTCCGGATCTATCCCTACAATCAGTACCTGACACACCCCTTCGAAACAGGATTGATGGTCTGGCTGTAAAACCGAGCAGCGGGGGACATTCGTTTCCCGGGAATGATACCGGAAGAGAGAGATGCCTGAACGGACAAAACATGCGATGTTAGACCGGCTGAAGCTGCCTGAAGAAGTGGCTGAAATCCTGGCAGGCTGCAGAAGCCTTTTGTGGGTGAACGCCATCGAAGATTTTCAGACTTTTTTTGCCGCCCTGAAGGATAAACAGCAGGCGGTCGAATACGATGTGCCCGGCAGGGGCACTGTGCAGGAGGCATTTGTCTGCAGGGTCAAGAACGGCATCTCGGTGAATTACCGCGAATCCTACATGCGCAGGCGGGATCCCGACAGCATGCTCATCGGCGACGAACTTCCGACCGACAAAGTGAGGTTCCAGGATGTTTATTCCCGGGATTTCTCACCAATCAGGGAAGAAACATTCCGCTGGTTGAGGCGGCAGGATCTGGCGGCCTTCGCCTTTCTTGCCGGGCAGAAGGAGTGTGGCATCCCTTCGATCGCCCTCGTACCCGCCAATGCCTGGTTTTTCGCCTTCGGGCTGGCCATGCTCCAGGGGATCGTCGACCTTTCAAAAGCCGAGAAGAAATTTGCACCGAGGTGTTTTCTCTATGTCGCACCGCCCTTCCGGCATCTCCATTTCGACGGGAAACAGAGGGTCGTGCACCGCCGAACCCGCAGCACCTACGAGATCTTCAGCTACAACCTCTACCCGGGCCCCAGCGCCAAGAAGGGCGTTTACGGGGCCCTGCTCCATTTCGGCGAGCGGGAGGGCTGGGTCACCGCCCATGCGTCCGTCGTCCAGGTCGTAACGCCGTACAACATCAAAGTGACCATCATGCACGAGGGGGCAAGCGGCAGCGGCAAGAGCGAAATGAACGAGCACATTCACCGGGAATACGACGGATCGATTTTATTCGGCAGCAACATCGTCACCGGGGAGAGCATGCACTTCGTGATTCCGAAAGGCTGCAATCTTCGGCCCGTTACGGACGACATGGCCCTGTGCCATCCCGCCATTCAGAAAGGCAACGGCAAGCTGACGGTTGCCGACGCTGAACATTCCTGGTTTATCCGCGTTGATCACATCAAGGAATACGGAACGGACCCGGATATCGAGGCGCGCTCCATTCGTCCCAGTGAACCGCTCCTGTTCATCAATATCGATGCCCAGCCGAACAGCACCGCCCTGCTGTGGGACCATATTCTCGATGAAGGATCGAGGCCCTGCCCCAATCCCCGCTTTATCCTGCCCCGCAGTATCGTTCCCGATGTCACGAACCAGCCTGTCAGCATCGACATCAGGAGCTTCGGCGTGCGCACTCCGCCGTGCACGCGGGAAAAACCCAGCTATGGGATTATCGGCGTGTTCCATATCCTGCCCCCGGCAGTCGCCTGGCTGTGGAGGCTGGTTTCGCCGCGGGGGTACGACAACCCCAGCATCACGGATACGGAGGGACTCGGCTCCGAGGGAGTCGGCTCATTCTGGCCCTTTGCGGCAGGCTTGCAGACCCGGTTCGCCAATCTTCTTCTGAGGCAGTTCGTGGATTCGCCGAAAGTGCAGTACATCCTCTGCCCCGTCCAGCACATCGGCTCCTGGAGAGTGGGGTTTGTTCCGGAATGGATTGCCCGGGGATACCTGGCCCGGCGCGGCGGGGCGCGTTTTGCATCCGACGAGATCAGCGAGTCTTCGTTGCCCCTCCTGGGTTACCAACTGGAGAAGCTCATTATCGAGGGATTTTCCTTTCCGAAATCCTTTTTGGATCCCTCCCTTCAGCCCCAGGTCGGAAGGGAAGCCTTCGATGAAGGGGCTGGAATTCTGAGGGACTACTTTACCCGGGAGCTGAAGCCCTTTATTTCAGATGACCTTGATCCCCTGGGGCGAAGAATCATCGACTGTTTTCTTTCGGGAGGCGGCACAGCGGACTTCGAAGGCCTCATCGAGCATGAAAGCCTGTTGACTGAAGACTGACCCCGGATCTGCAGTCAGGTGTTTTTTCCTCAATCCGCCGGCAAGGGGAGGGCCTCTTTCAAACTTCCCCAAACGCGACCCGCCCCGATCAAGGATTCCCCGGGAGGTTCCGAAGTCTCATCTTTCCTTTTCCGTGAGCCCCTCCCCCTGCCGTAACCTTCTGTTGAACCGCCTCTCTGCATTCTTCTCTTTTTCATCGCGCCGATCCGGAGCTTGGAATCTGCTCGCGTCCACGTCTCCTTCTGGACAGTGAAATATATGACAAAAAAACTTTTAACATTTCGAATAATCGGCATATACTACAGAAAAAGAAACGTGATGGGAGCATAAAAATGAAATTGAATTTGACACGAGAAATGAAAGATTACGTGAAAATCACTTACGATACAGATCACTTCAACGTTATGTTCGGCAAGAACAATCCCCTTTCAAGAAAGTACTATTCCGTTGACGACATGCTGAAGGAATTCCACGAAAATAAAATTGAAAGCGCCGATTTCGACGATGAAGCGCATGAAATCTTCAAGCAGGCATTTTGACCCCCTTTTTTAAATTCGGTTTTGAACGCCCATGGGCAACGGGACCTGAGCGAAAAAGATCTTTCGCACCCCTTTTGTAGGCAGAGGAGGGATTTCGCCGTGAAAATCCCCGAAGAGGAATACCTGCTGAAATGCACCGCCGCCTGCGCGGGATGCAGCGATTCGCTGACCCTGCGTTACGTGCTCAAGGCGGCGGGGCCCGACACGGTCCTGGTCGTACCTGCATGCTGCACGAGCGTGATCCAGGGGGCCTACCCGTACACGGCCTTCAATCTTCCCGTAGTGAACATCGCCTTCGCCGCTGCCGCCGCCTGCGCCTCCGGCATGTCGGAGGCGTTGCGCGCCCTGGGCAGAAAAACCCATGTCATCGTCTACGCCGGGGACGGCGGGACCCTCGACATCGGCATCCAGTCCCTGTCCGGGGCCTTCGAACGGGGCACCGATTTCCTTTACATCTGCTATGATAACGAGGCGTACGGGAATACCGGCATGCAGCGGTCCGGCGGAACCCCCCTCGGAGCCCGCACAACCACGACACCCATGGGCAAAAGACATCAAAAGAAGGACATCGATGCGATTGTCGCGGCCCACGACCCGCCCTTCATGGCCACCGCCTGCCCCGCCTATCCCCGGGATCTCTTCCAGAAAGTCCGAAATGCCCTCACGTTCCGGGGCCCCTCCTTTATTCACGTCCTCGCCCCCTGCCCTCCCGGCTGGCGCTTCCCCCCTGAAAAATCCGTTGAGATGGGAAAGCTGGCGGTGAAAACAGGGATGTGGGTCCTCTATGAACGCCGGCATGGAAAGCTGTCCCTCTCGGCACCATCCAAAACAGCCTTGAAGAATCCGGCGCCCCTGGAAGAGTACCTGTCCCCGCAAGGCCGGTTTGAAGGGATGGACGGGGCCGACATTGAAGCGCTTAAGCGGCATATCTCAGAGAACCTGCTGAAGCTGGCTTCCGAGGAGGCGAAAGGATGAAGACCATCGCAACGGGAAACAAGGCCGTCGCCGAAGCCGTCCAACAGGCCCGGCCGGCGGTGATCGCCGCCTACCCGATCACACCCCAGACGGCCATCATCGAACAGATCGCCAAGGCGGTGTCTTCAGGAACACTGAACAGCCGTTTCATCTCCGTGGAAAGCGAGCATTCCGCCATGGCGGCGTGCATCGGCGCGAGCCTCACGGGCGTCCGGACCTTTACGGCCACCAGCTCCCAGGGCCTCCTGTACATGCATGAAATGACAAACTGGGCTGCAGGTTCGCGGCTTCCCATTGTCATGGCCAATGTAAACCGCGCCGTAGCTCCGGGATGGAACATCTGGGCGGACCATACCGATGCGCTTCAGGAACGGGACACCGGCTGGCTTCAGGTCTATGCGGGCTCCGTGCAGGAGGCCTACGATGCCGTTCTGATGGCTTTTCCAATCGCCGAGCACGAGGATGTCCTTCTTCCCGTCATGGTCAATCTCGACGGATTCGCCTTGAGCCATATTTTTCAGCCGCTGGAAACGGTGGAGGTGGGAGATTTTATCGCCCCCCTGCATCTCCCCCATGCCATAGACACCCGGGACCCAGCCGGCTACGGGGTTCTGACCGGCCCCGAATCGTATTTCAAATTCCGCTGGGACATCGAGCGCTCCATGCGCGACTCGGTCAACGTCATCCAATCCGTCCAGGAGGACTTTTCCCGCCGCTTCGGCCGGAGCTACGGCTTTACGGAGGATTATCTCTGCAGCGACGCCGAGGTGGTCGTGATGGCCATGGGGACGCTGGGGAAGGAGGCCGAGATCGCCGTGGATCTGCTCCGCGTAGAAGGCATCAAGGCCGGTTCGATGCGCCTGCGCTGGCTGCGCCCCTTCCCGGAATTGAATCTCGCCGGCAGGGAGGTTGTCGTCATCGACCGCAGTTACTCCTTCGGGTTTGGAGGCGTTCTCGCCACATCCGTCCGCTCCCGGATAAAAAGAGAGGTTTACAGCGTCATCGCCGGTCTCGGCGGGCAGGAAGTGTCCTATGAAGACATCGCCGGTTTTGTCCGCAGGCGCTGCATCGGCCGGGAAGACTGGTTCGGGGTGAACGGCCATGTTTGAGATCCGCATTCATTCCAGAGGCGGTCAGGGCGGGGTAACGGCCTCACGGCTTGTTGCCCTGGCCGCGATCCATGACGGGAAGTATGCGACCGCCTGCGTGTTTTACAGCCCCCAGCGCCGCGGAGCCCCGGTCATTTCCTTCGTCCGGATAGACGATTTCCCCGTCAGGATCTACAGCCACATCCAGAACCCCGATCTCGTCGTGATCCTCGACAAGGGCCTTTTGGAGACCGTCGATGTCTTCCAGAAATTAAAAAAGGGCGGAAAAATTTTGATCAACAGCAGCGAGGGGAAAATTTTTCCGGGGTTTTCCTCCAGCCATGCCGATCTGACCCAAATCGCCCACAGGGAACGTCTCGTTGTCGCCGGTTACCTGATTTTGAACACGCCGCTGCTGGGGGCTCTTGCGCGAATGGGCGTCGTCTCCCTGGATTCGGCAAGAAAGGCGATCCGGGAGATGTTCCCCGATCCGCGCAATATCCGGGCTGCGGAAGCGGCCTATCGGGAGATGAGCCCATGAGCCGGGATCGTCAGCGCCTAGCCATAAGCAGGCCGAAACAGGGGG
>MVRU01000024.1 GCA_002067745.1 Syntrophus sp. PtaU1.Bin005 | reverse complement strand
CCCAAAGTATAAACACTGCTCTGGGTGGTCAAAATTCGATTATCACAGGTGGTCAATTTTCGGTTGTCATTACCATTTTCCGCTGTATCCGGCCTCCTCTTTCCTGATATGACCCTTCAGGTCAGCCTCCAGCAATTGGATCTGGTCGTTTCTGCAAAGGCCTGACTCCTTGAATGTTCCGCATCGCATGACTGTAATTAAAATTCCTTCCAATGAATGTGTCAATCGCACCAAACAGAACGGGTACAGTACTACATCTTTTTCCCGTTGCGGTAAAGACAAAAATGAAACATTTCTTTAATCAAATCAAATGATTATATTACACATAGCACAACGGGGATTCACCGTTATCCGAAAGGAAGAAAAAAAGGAAGGATTCAGGAGGGAATCGTTACAACGATGCGGATGTTTATCGGGCCGAATGATCCGGGGACGGCCGAGTTCAACCGCCTATCTGGCTCATTTTGCGCAGGTTGTCCTTTCCCCAGCCCTCATTCATGTGATGTTCGGACGGCTTGAGGGAAATGGCTTGAATGAATAGTTTTTTAAGTTCCTCATCATCGGATTTATGTTCCAGGGCCGCTTTTAAATCGATTTCCCGCTTGTCGTACAGACAGCCCCGCAGCTTTCCTTCCGCCGTGAGTCGCAAACGGTTGCATTCGGAACAGAATTTATGGCTCATGGGCGTAATGAAGCCAATCGTACCCCGACCGCCTGCCAGCTTGAAATACACGGCCGGGCCGCTTCCCTTGCTGATCTTCGTCGGAGCCAGTTCATATCTCCGGGCAATCTTCTCCCGAATCTCTTCGGAAGAAATGATGCGGTCCCTGTTCCAGAACAAAACATCTCCGATCGGCATGAACTCGATAAACCGGATATGCAGAGGAAAATCATAGGCCAGCTTCGCAAAATCCAGCAGCTCATCATCGTTGAATCCCTTGATGACCACCGTATTGATTTTCACCGGCTCCAGGCCCAGATCCAGGGCTTTGAAAATCGCCCTTTTGACTCCTGTTCGATGATTGCGCCGTGTAATGAATTCAAATTTTTCCGCAACCATCGTATCCAGGCTGAAATTGGCCCGATCCAGGCCCGCGGCTTTCAGTTCTTCCGCCATACCGCAAAACAAAACTCCGTTGGTGGTAATGGCGATGTCGTCAATTGCCGGGATTTTGCGAATGCTGGCGATCAGCTGGGTAATGTGACTGCGTATGAGCGGCTCGCCGCCTGTGAGCCTGATTTTGCGGATGCCGATCCCGGCCCCTACCTTGACCAATCTCACGATATCTTCCAAACTTAAAATTTTATCGTGTTCAAGTTTGGAAATGCCCTCTTCCGGCATGCAGTACCTGCAGCGCAAATTGCAGCGGTCGGTCACGGAAATGCGCAGGTAGTTAATCTTCCTATTATAAGAATCCAACATGTTTACCACGTTCTTTGACCAACCCTTCTCTGTCGTATGTTTAAAGCACGGCAAAACTTATGAGCCGACCCGGCTGTTGACCTGTTGCTTATATAGTCAGAGCCATCTCCTATGTCAAGTTATGAATAACATAATTTATTTGGGAAGACGAAATAATTTCCATTGTTACTCCGGCGATTAAACATCTGAAGTTCGTTACGCAGCATAGGCTACTCTTGGGTGCTTGAAATAATTACGGACATGAGCAGGCCGTTTAACGAGAGTCCGCATAAATGAACGGGGCTTTTTTCAATATCTTCTTGGTTGCGAATCTGCTTCCCAGAATGAACTTTGTTTTTCAGGTTTCCGTCTAAGTATTCGTCCAGATTAAGTTCCGGTGAATAGGAGGGTATCCCGTCTCAGTCGGAAATGGACTTTTGACCCACTTGTTTTAACATACAAAGGCTGCTCCTGAAGGATTGATTTCAGAATAGGTCCTCTGTCGTTGATGTTTTCGCAGCTCTCTGGCTGCTTCCAGTTTTCCGTCTCGCTCTTTGAAGATTTCCATGTCTCTGCCTTCAAGTCTGTCCAAGGGGGAAACGTACCCGATGGCGCTGTGCAGCCTGGTCTCATTGTAATACGTGATGTACTTTTGGACCATTCTACGGGCATCGTCAAGGGATAGTGGCACCCCGGGGCGGATGCATTCTTCCTTGATGGTTCCGTGAAAGCGTTCCAGTTTGCCGTTGGACTGCGGAAGGATGCGCCATTTTTCATCTTGACATTATGGGATCCAGAACATAGTGTTAATTGAACCCTTTATACAGCCTGAGGGATTGCGGTCTTTGGAGACGTTATACGCTAAGGAGAAAACAACACCATGAGTTCGAAAATTATGTCTTACTCTTATGATGAATATTTTGAAATCGTAAGGTCCTTTCACGGCTCCCCCGCCCCCGGCGTCCTTATCGGAGGATTCATGGTGGACCTTGCGGTAAAAAATCTACCCGAGGGGATCCTTTACGATGCCCTCTGCGAAACAAAAACCTGCCTCCCCGATGCGATACAGCTTCTGACCCCCTGTACCACCGGCAACGGGTGGCTCACGGTCCTTCCCCTTGGGCGCTATGCGCTCAGCCTTTATGACAAGTATACCGGGGAAGGGGTTCGGGTGTTTCTGGATGTGAATAAAATGGAGCCCTGGCAGGAGGTTCGAAACTGGTTCATGAAGATAAAACCCAAGAAGGAACAGGATTCCGACAGGCTTTACCGAGAAATCCGGGAAGCCGGACAGGATCTGCTCAGCCTGCGGCGTATTCAGATCAAACCGGATTTCATCCAGGAGAAGAAAAAAGGAAAGGTTGCCCTGTGCCCTAAATGCGGCGAGTCCTATCCCGTCAGCGACGGGGACCTCTGCCTCGGCTGCCAGGGATCGGATCCATATCGTTAGATCAACGGACGCCCCGCCCCGTGCAGCATGGGGCGGGGCGCACCTCCCCCCTTTTGATCATGCGAGATCAAAAGTCGCCAATCACCGTCCTCCTTTGAGCTTCAGAATCACACGCCAACCGCCCTGGCTAAAAAGCCAGGCCCGCTGCCGGACAGGTCGAACGTCCACCCCGACAGAGTCAGGGTGTTTTTCCGGCCCGATATGTCGATAAAGACACATATCCCTTGACACCGGCCTCTTCCTTCCGATACAGAAGAAGCAAAAAACGAAGGGTGCACTATGATGAAAGACAGGAGCGGCAGCATCAGGAGATTTGAAGAAATAATCGATCGGGAGGTAGAAAGGCACCCCCACAACCAGCCTCTCCTTGAAGCTTTCCGCCCTTTGATTTTAACGAGAAACCACCTCCTGGAAGAGTTGGAGCTGGAGGAAAATCCTCCTTTTCAGATCGACGAGATCCGCTTTCAGGGAGGAGTACCGGCCATCGAGCAGCACCCTTTGCTTTTGGAAAGTGATCCCTGGGAGGATCTTGTCCGCTCCCTGATCCCGGCTTTTCAGAAGGGCTTTCCCGATCTGAAGGAAGATCTTGACCGCCTGGAAAAGGCCCTTTCCGAAGGGGTGCTTGCCCTTTCGGACTATTTCACGAGAAAACGTGACGGACAGCAGAACCTTCTCTCCACCTGGGGCGGCACCCTTTCGATTGCCGCGCCGCGAATCGGTTTTATTCTGAATTCCGCCTCCAGAATTGTCCTGGAAAAGAGGGCGCTGAAGATCGCCGAGCGGATCCAGGGGCTCAAATGGGAAAAAGGCTATTGCCCCATCTGCGGCTCTTTCCCTTCTCTGGCCGTCATTGGAGAAAAGATCGGCGAACGCCGGCTCCACTGCTCGCGCTGCGGGCACCTGTGGCGTTTCAGCCGGGTGGTCTGCCCTTATTGCGAATATGAAGGACAGGAGGGGATGGATTTTTTCCTGATTGAAGAAAGACCACAGGAAGCGGCCTTCACGTGCGATTCCTGTCAACGTTATCTTGTTACCCTGTACCGGGTCAGTGATCTGCACGACCGCGACCTGGACGTTTCAGCCCTTGGCCTCACCCATATCGACGTGATCATGCAGGAAAAGAATTTTGCCCCCATGACCGTCACCGACTGGAATGTTTTTTAGAACCGTTCGGTAAAGGAGTCCCGGTTGCTGCCAGGGCTCTCCGGCCGGCCGGCCGGCCGGCCGCCCTGTTGACGGTGACAGATCTCACCGGAATTTCTTCAGAATGCGCAGGAAAGAACGCCCTCATTTTTTCCATCACGGACATCTAGCAACCGTTCCAGAAATCCTCCTTCCGTCATCTCTCTTGTATTGTATTTTTTATAACATATGAATTTCCATGACAAAATGTGAGTTTTTTCCTTGACGCTGGAAGGAAAAAAACATAGGTATACCACGCGTGACATAGGTCAATTTTGGCATATTCATAAGGAGGTAGATATGGACATCACAAGGAGAGGTTTCTTGCACTTGTCCGGCGCTGTAGGATCAGGCATTGCCTTATCCACCCTGGGCATCAACCTGAAACCCACCAGAGCTTACGCAGATGAGCTCAACAAGATGAACCGGGTCAAGGCGGCAAAACAGGTAACAACGATCTGCTGTTACTGTTCCGTCGGCTGCGGACTCGTCTGCAGTGTGGACAAGATGACCGGAAAAATTTTCAACATTGAAGGGGACGCCGACCACCCCATCAACGAAGGGTCCCTGTGCGCCAAGGGTGCGGGCTTCTTCGACCTGACAGAGGCGAACAAGCACCGCCTCACAAAAGTCCTGTACCGGGCTCCCATGAGCGACAAGTGGGAGGAGAAGGATTGGGACTGGACGCTCAAACGGATCGCCCGCCTGGTGAAGGACACCCGGGATGCCGGCTTTGTCAAGACCAACGCCAAGGGCGAGGTTGTCAACCGATGTGAAACCATCGGCCATCTGGGCAGCTCCAACGTGGACAATGAAGAGTGCTGGCTCATGAGCGTCAAGTGCAGGGCGCTGGGGCTCGTCTACATCGACCACCAGGCCCGGGTCTGACACAGCCCATCGGTAGCGGCTCTGGGAGAGTCGTTCGGACGCGGTTCCATGACGAACCATTATTGTGACATCAAGAACAGCGACTGCATCCTCATTATGGGAAGCAATGCTGCGGAGCATCACCCCATCGCTTTCAAGTGGATCCTCCGGGCCAGGGAACTGAACGGGGCAAAAATCATCCACGTCGACCCCCGTTACACCAGGACATCGGCCCGCTGCGATTACCATGTCCCCCTGCGCTCCGGCACGGACATCGCCTTTCTGGGCGGGATGATCCATTACATCATTGAAAACAACAAGTATTTCAAAGACTACGTTGTCAATTATACCAACGCTCCCTTTATTGTAGGACCCGATTTCAATTTCCAGGACGGTCTCTTTTCCGGCTATGATCCGGAAAAGCGGAAGTACAACAAGGACACTTGGGTCCTCGAAAAGGACGACGCGGGCATTCCCAAGCGGGACATGACCCTGAGCGATCCCCGCTGCGTTTTCCAGATGCTGAAGGCGCATTACTCGCGCTACACCCTGGACAAGGTCTCCAGCATTACCGGTGTTTCCAAGGAAAATCTGCTCAAGGTTTACTCCGAATACAGCGCGACGGGTGTCCCGGACAAGGCGGGCACGGAATGTTACGCCCTGGGCTGGACCCACCATACCGTTGGGAGCCAGAATATCCGGACCATGGCCATCATCCAGCTCCTTCTGGGGAATATGGGCATCGCCGGCGGCGGCATCAACGCCCTCCGTGGTGAGCCGAACGTCCAGGGTTCAACGGACCACTGCATCCTTTACGGCAATCTGCCCGGTTATCTGAAGATGCACGTGGCGTCTCTGGATACGCTGGAAAAATATCTCCATAAGTACACACCGGAATCGAAAGACCCGCAATCGGCCAACTATTATTCGAACTATCCCAAGTTTCACGTCAGCTTTCTCAAGTCCATGTTCGATGACAAGGCAACGGCGGAAAACGAATTCGGCTATCCCTGGCTGCCCAAGCTGGATGACGGCGTGGCCTATTCCCTCATGCATCTCTTCGATAAGATGTACGAAGGGAAGGTCAAGGGGCTCTTCTCCGTAGCCAACGACCCGGCGGTCAGTTCCCCGAATGCCGGCAAGGTCCGGAAGGCCCTGGAGAAGCTTGATTGGCTGGTAGGCGAGAACATTTTCAACAACGAGACCTATGAGTTCTGGCGCGGGCCCGGTGTCGATCCCAAAAAGATCAAGACGGAGGTTTTCCTCCTTCCCGCTTCCGCCACCATGGAAAAGGAAGGCAGCCAGAGCAACTCGGGCCGTTGGGTCCAGTGGAAGTACAAGGCGGCCGAGGCCCCCGGCGATGCCATTCCCGTCGGCGAGATGACGCTCAAGATCATGGACGCCGTCAAGGAACTTTATGCCAAGGAGGGCGGCGTTCATCCCGAGCCGATCCTCAACCTCAAGTGGGATTACACCGACAGCAAAGGCCGGTTCGACGCCCTGAAGGTGTCCAAGCAGATCAACGGCTATTTCCTTCAGGACACGGTCATCGAGGATAAGGCGAAGGGAACGACGACAACCTTCAAAAAGGGGCAGCTGGTACCGACCTTCGGCAATCTCCAGGCGGACGGTTCGACCTCTTCAGGCAACTGGATCATGGCGGGGAGCTTCACCGCCGACGGCGAGAACAAGATGATGAAGCGCGGGAAGGAAGATCCGACGGGTCTCGGCCTCTTCCCCAACTGGTCCTTTGCCTGGCCGGTCAACCGGCGGGTTATCTACAACCGGGCCTCCTGCGATATCTATGGGAAGCCTTACAATCCCAAGCGGAAACTTCTGGAATGGGTCGGCGATAAGTGGGTCGGAGATGTCCCCGACGGCCCCTGGCCGCCCATGGCGGATAAGGAGAAGGGGAAATACCCCTTCATCATGAAGACCGATGGCGTGGGCGCATTGTTCGGTCCGGGCATGGTGGAAGGCCCCTTCCCTGAGCACTACGAGCCCCTGGAAGGCCCCCTGACCAAAAACCCCATGTCGAGTCAGCTTATCAATCCGGCCATCGAGATCTTCAAGGGCGAACTCGACAAGGTGGCCAATGCCAGTGAGAAATATCCCTATGTCTGCACGACATACTCCTGCACGGAGCACTGGTGCTCCGGGGCTCTGACCCGATGGCAGGCCTGGCTCCTGGAGGCGATGCCGGAACTCTACATCGAAATCGGCGATCTCCTGGCAAAGGAGAAAGGCATCCAGAACGGTCAGCGGGTGAAGGTTTCCTCCATTCGGGGATCCGTGGAATGCGTTGCCATGGTGACCAAGCGTTTCACGCCCTTCCAGGTGGAAGGAAAGACGGTTCATCAGGTTGGGCTTCCCTTCAATTACGGCTGGCTCTTCCCCAAGGACGGTGGAGACAGCACAAATTTACTGACGCCTACGGTCGGTGACGCCAATACCTTCTGTCCGGAGTACAAGGCGTTCATGGTAAACGTGGAAAGGGCATAGGGGGGAGACGATGAAAACTGAATTCGTAAAACTGATCGACACAACATTATGCACCGCCTGCCGCGGCTGCCAGGTGGCCTGCAAGCAGTGGAATGAAATGCCTGGCCTGAGAACGAAACAGTGGGGGAGCTATCAGAATCCGCCGGATCTCCAGTGGAACACCTGGACCCTGATCCGGTTTCAGGAATACGCCCCCAAAGAGGGCGACTTCAAGTGGCTCTTTCGGAAGGACGGCTGCATGCACTGCACCGATGCGGCCTGTGTCAAGGTGTGCCCCAGTGGCGCCCTTTATCACACGGAATACGGTACCGTGGGCCTCCATCACGAAAAGTGCATCGGCTGCAAGTACTGCATTTCCGCCTGTCCCTTCGATGTTCCCCGGTATGACCGGGCGACGGACAAGGTCTATAAATGCGATCTCTGCTACACCCGCCTCCAGGGGGACCAGCAGCCCGCCTGCGTCAAGTCCTGCCCGACCGGAGCCCTGACCATCGGCCCCAAGGACGCTATGATCAAGAAGGCCTATGCCCGGGTAAAGGAGCTTGGTGGGGACGCCAACGTCTACGGAGACAAGTTCGTCGGTGGAACCCATGTCATTTATGTCCTGGGTGAAAAGGCCGAGGTTTATGAGGGCCTGCCGAAGAATCCCAGTGTGCCGGTTACCACGGTGCTCTGGAAGGACATCCTGAAACCGTTGAGCCTCCTGGCCGCCGGCGGCGTCGTTGCGGGGTCTTTCCTGCATTACATTATCCACGGACCCAAACTTCCTGATGAAGATCAGGGACAAGATACGAAGGGAGGGGAATAATCATGAGAAAAGGATTAATTCAGGCCACGGACTCCTTTGAACGAATCGTTCACTGGTGTCTGGCCATATCATGCCTGGTGCTGTGTTTCTCGGGACTGGGGATCATGTTCCATTCCCTGAACTTTCTCGGTGAACCCTTCGGCGGACTGAAATCGTTGAAATACATCCACAACATCACCGCCCTCTTTTTTGCCCTTTCTCTCTTCTTCGCCATAGGCATGTGGTGGAAAGAGGCGGGGATCTTTGTTTTCCCGGAGGACATGGATTGGATCAAGTCCGCGGGCGGTTATCTCTGGCATGTCGATCAGGTTCCCGAGGTGGGAAAGTACAATCCCGGCCAGAAGATGTTCTTCCTGGTGGTGGCGCTTGGCGGGGCGGCCATGGTCTTTTCAGGTCTGATCATGCTCTTTCCCCTGAGCATTCCGGCCATGATCGTCCGGCTGATGTACCTGCTCCACGCCGCCGGGTTTGTGGCGATTTTCGCCTTTTTCTTCATCCACCTCTACCTTGGAACGGTAGGATCTCCCGGATCGCTGCCGGCCATGACCACGGGCTGGGTGACGAGAGCCTGGCTTAAAAAGCAGCATCCCAAGTGGCTAAAGGAGATGGAGGAACACGGGACGCTGGTGGTCTACGGCGAAGAAAAGCAGGAAGGGCACGGGCACGGTCATTAAGACAGGACCGGCAACATAAAATAAGGGTGCTTCACCCGATATGCATAAAAGGCAGAGTCATGTCCAATGGCTCTGCCTTTTTGCGTGGAGTCAGAACCACCCGAATATTTATGAACATGGCGCAATGAGGGATGGGATGGGCGGGGCTTGGAACAAACCGACCATTCAAGAAAGGGCCTTGACAATCTTTCTTCGCAAGCCTAGAATTTGAGGTGTATTTTTTTGATGTATTGCAGGTAAATTCACACAGTTGACTTGTTGCCGGTTTGATATCGCGTCTCGAACGGATCCTCCTGCCATTCCTCTTCGCTCACCAACCCGCACGGAGGCGTAGAAGGGCGCACAGGTTTTTTCCTCAATCTTCTCTTAACCGCAGAAAGCATGGTGAACTCATGCATGCCTTGGAACCTCTCTTCAATCCAAAATCCATTGCCGTCATCGGCGCTTCGTCCGACGAATACAAGGCCGGATATCAGGTCCTGTCTTCGCTGAAGGATTTTCCCGGAAGGCTTTACCCGGTAAATCCGAAGGCCGACACGATTCTCGGATTTCAGGCCTATCCGAGAATTGCAGATATCCCGGAAAAGATCGACCTTGCCGTGCTCACTGTGCCCGCCGCGTCATGTCCCGACACCATTGAGGAAGCAGGCAGGGCGGGAGCGAAATCCGCACTGATCATCAGCGGGGGCTTCGCGGAATCGGGAGAGGAGGGGAAACGATTGCAGGAGAGGGTTCTGTCTGCGTGCCGGACTTACGGGGTGCGCCTTCTCGGACCGAACACCGCCGGGTTTGCAAATCTTCATTCAACAGTCTCCGCCAATTTTCTTCCCTGGATCATGAAGATGAAGCGCGGCGGGATCGGCCTTGTTTCGCAGAGCGGGGCGATGACCTTCACGATCGCATCGCTTCTCTACGGCCGCAAGCTGGGACTCAGCATCGCCACGGGGACAGGCAACGGAGCCGATGTGGATACCGCCGACGCCGTTGACTACCTGGCTCAGCATTCGGAGACGAAGGTCATTCTCCTCTATTTCGAAGGAACTCCGAACGGCCGCCGGCTCTATGAGGCCGTAAAGAATACGGTAAAGAGCAAGCCCGTGGTCGTGCTCACGGTTGGAAAGGCGGATGTGGCCGACTTCGCCGCTTCCCACACGGGAAACCTGATGGGTTCATACGCCCTGAAATGCGCCGCCCTTTCGCAGGCCGGAGCGGTCATAGCGGATACGGTCGACGATCTTCTCGATGCCGCCGCGCTCCTGTCGCGCGTCAGGCTCGAACCAGGCCGTGAGCCCGGCGTGGGGCTGCTCACAGGCCAGGCCGGGCCCGGCATGGTCATCACCGATTACCTGAGGAGCAGGGGCGTCGTGCTGCCCGAACTGGGGCAAAGCGCCGTGGAGAAGATCAAAAAGCTTCTCCCCATGAGCTATATCAAGAACCCTGTGGATACGACAAGACCCGGGCCTTCTTTCAAGGATATTTTCCTCGCAATGGCCGAGGATCCTTCCATCGATGTTCTGATCATTTTCGCCATTTACGAACCTGCGGTTATTGACCCGATCGAACTGTTCACCACCATTCGCGACAGAACGAACAAACCGGTTCTTTTCGCAACAGCAGGCTTTCCTGAAGCCGTGGCCGAGGCGGTGGAAGCAGTCGAGCAAATGGGGGTCCCCGTCTTCACCTCCCCGGACAGCGTGTCCAGGGCGGTGACGGCGCTGGTCCGTGATTCAAAGGCGGCATACCGAGAAACGGGCGCAGCGGAAGAAGAATCCCCGGGGGAAATCCGATTCGCAGGCAAGGTTCTCACCGAAGCGGAGGGCAAGGACATCTTGAACGGAATCGGCATCGCAACACCGGAAAGGGCGGTCTGCTCCAATCACGATGAAGCGCGGCAGGCTTTCAGAAGGCTGAGAAAACCCTGCGCCGTCAAGGTGCTGGACAGCCGCATTACCCATAAGACCGAGGTCGGCGGCGTGCATCTGGATATTTACGGGGAGGATGAACTGGTGAAGGCCCTGGAGCTGATCGATGCGATAGGCAAAGAAGGTGAGAGCCCGAGGAAATACCTCATCGAAGAAATGGCGGAAAAGGGAGTCGAAATCATCATCGGAGCCAAGAACGACGCCAGCTTCGGCCCAAGCGTCCTGGCAGGGATGGGAGGCATTGCCGCCGAAGCCATGGGCGACACGAGCATCAGGCTTGCGCCGCTGAACCTTGAAGAGGCAAAGTCCATGCTGTACGAGCTGAAGGGCGGAAGACTCCTGGAAGGATGGCGCGGAGCGGCTCCCGCGGACATTGAGCGCGCTGCCGAGGCCATCGTGAAAATCGGCGGGCTGATCTCTTCACACCCTGAGATCAGGGAAATCGATCTCAATCCCGTGCGCGTTTACAAAAAAGGGATTCTCGCCCTTGACGCCCTGTTTGTCATATGATCACGGAAAGCCCTGCCCGTTCCCCGGGATCGCGGCAGATCGATCATCGGAACGCCAGGTGACCCGTGGGTTTCAAGCGCTCTTCCCGGATCGGGTACGTCGCCGTTGAGAATGTTCTGGTCCTGGATTACAGCGGCAATCCGACGCTGGACGGCCGTCTGTTCAAAGGGCGAAGTGAGCGGACTCCGCTTCAGGGCGCCCCGGGAAGCAGGCGGATGATCCCGCCGTAGTTTTCATCGTCCGTTCCCACAAAGATCTGCCTGCCGCCCTCTTTGGTTTCGCGGACGGCGATGCTCTCGACTTTCAATCCGTCCAGGGTTGCCAACCGTTTTTCCCCGCCCAGCTCGACCGTCGGATTGCCTTCTTGATCGGCAAGGACCCTCCCGATCTGCCATACCACACTGCGGAACGGGCCGTCATCGATTCCAGGATCGCTGGCGGACGCGCTGTAGATGAAGCCCTCGCCGTCAACCGCCAGAGCAACGATGGGCCGGGTATTGATTCCGACGGGGTCTTCCGCGTGATACGTGACCTCCTTGAATGGCCCGAACAGGATTGGATCCAGGGAAAGTTTCGCCCAGCGGATTTTTGTGGACAGCAGGCCGCCGGCACGCTCCGCGTAAAGGAAAACCAGTTGCTGCCCGACCTGGCAGACCTCGGTAGCCTCGACATTTTCGACGGGAACGGGCCAGGATGCGTAAGACTCGATGGTCAGCGCCCCCCCATGATATCGTGCAAAGAAGATCCGCCGGGCCTCTTCGCCTGCCTGGCCGCTTTCAACCAGCAGAAAGCCCCTTCCACCCGGAATGCGGCTGGCGCTCTCCAGATCACTGGCGGAGCCGCCGGGTCCGGGAAATTTCAACTCCGGAGATTTCCAGGTGACCCCCTTGGTCTCGGATCTGGGAAGGCGGACAATGCTGACCCGGGGCAGTGCATTCTTCTCCCGACCGCCTTTGGTATCGTGAACGCCAAGAAACAGATCGTCCTCGATCCAGGCCAGTCCGCTCAGATTCAAGCAGGGTTGCCGTGCCGACGATCCCCTGGGGCCGAGCCGAGGTCATTGCGCAACCCGTCAGCAGGATCAGGACGCCCAGCAAAACGATGGCGAAACAGATCTTCCGGCCATGCCTTTTGGTGTTACGTGCATTCATCTTGAGGCTCCTTCCGGTTCCGGCCCGATCGGCCGGGCTGGTCTCAGGCTTGAGATTTCCTCAAGAAAGATGAAGAGGATCCCTCCTCCCTGAGATAAAAACACCATCCCTTATTTCGGATATTATAAGAAAAGAAGCCCTGGAAAGTCAATGGCATCGCAGAGATAGATATCCGGGCATAAGCCGATCAACGGCGCAGGGCAGAGGAGCCGTCCTGACGAGGGAAATTTCAGTTGTTGGTGAAAACTAAACATGGTATTTAATAAAATTAATAAATCGTCCGGTTTTCATTATAGGAAACAGGAACTGGAGCCATCTCGATTCCGCTGCCGCCTTTGAAAGACAGCCGGTGAGAACACGAAAGAACTCCGGGTCCTTCCTGACTTCCGGTCTTGAATAGAGGAAATTTCAATGGAAAATCTGAAACTAGTGGCCGGGCTCGGCAAGGAGCGAAGTAAAATCCAGGTGGGGAATGCCGTGTTCGGTGAAAGCCTGGTTATCATAGCAGGACCATGCAGCGTGGAGAGCGACGACCAGATCATGGAAACGGCGCTGGCTGTCAAGGCAGCCGGGGCCGACATCCTCCGCGGCGGCGCGTTCAAGCCCAGGACTTCGCCTTACGCCTTCCAGGGGCTGGGGCTGCAGGGCTTAAAATATCTTGCCAAAGCGGGAGAAGCCGCGGGTCTGCCGGTGATCACCGAGGTGCTGGATACCCGTGATGTTTCCTGGGTTGCGGAATTCGCCCAGATGCTGCAGATCGGCGCCCGGAACATGCAGAATTTCTCGCTGCTGAAGGAAGTGGGGAAATGCCAGCGGCCGGTTCTGCTGAAACGAGGCATGTACTCCACTTTGGAGGAATGGCTCAATTGCGCCGAATACATCATGAACGAGGGAAATCCTCAGGTTGTACTCTGCGAGCGGGGGATCCGCACCTTCGAAACCTACACGAGGAACACACTCGATCTTAGCGCTGTTCCAGCGGTCAAGGAAATCAGCCATCTGCCGGTAATCACGGACCCCACCCACGGCACGGGAAAAGTCAGCCTCATCAAACCCATGTGCCTGGCCTCCGTCGCGGCCGGGGCCGACGGAATCACACTGGAAGTCCACCGAAATCCACCGGAAGCCCTCAGTGACAAGGATCAGGCGCTGACCCACGGCGAGTTTGACGAAATCGTAAAGGAAGTCAGACTCCTGGAACGCTATATGAAGGAGAAAAAAGATGCACTTAGCTGAAATACGGGCCGAAATCGATCAGACGGATATGCAGATAGTCAAGCTCATCAACCAGCGCATGGAATACGTGTTGAGGACCGGCAAACTCAAGCAGTTCATCCTGGACCCTGCCCGCGAGGAGCAGGTTTTAAAACAGATGCTGTCCCAGGCCCGTGGGCTGATCCGCCCGGAATTCATTACGGAGCTTTATCAGTCGATCATCTCGGAAAGCAAACTGCTGCAGGAGCGAAACCTTAAGCTGGTGGGCTTTCAGGGAGAGCACGGGGCCTGGGGCGAGTTGGCCGTCCGCCGCTATGCCGAAGACATGATCCCCATTCCCTGCATGGAATTCGCCCATGTGTTCGAGGGGGTGCGGGACAAGGAGCTGGACTTTGGGATGGTGCCGGTGGAAAATTCCCTGGAAGGCGCCGTGACCGAAGTCAACGACATCCTGGTAGAGACGGAGCTTAACATCGCCGGCGAGGTCGTGGTTCCCGTTCGCCAATGCCTCCTGGCCCTGCCCGGTACCGACTACCGGGAGATCAAGGTGGTTTATTCCCACCCCCAGGCCCTGGCGCAGTGCCGCAGCTTCCTGTCGCGAAACAAACTGGAGCCGCGCCCCTTTTACGACACGGCCGGCGCGGCGCGCTGGCTGTCCCAGGAGCGGCCGAGTTCCACAGCGGTCATCGCCAGTCCGATTGCCGCAGAACTCTATGGTCTGGACGTCATCAAGGAAGATATCGGGGACAACACGGATAATTTTACCCGCTTTCTCCTGATCTCCCGGGAGCCCAGTGCCACTCCCGGAAATAAATGCTCACTGGTCTTTTCCACGCAGCATCGGGCCGGTGCCCTTTTCGAAGTCCTGCAGGTGTTCGCCGAAAATGAGATCAACCTTACGCGAATCGAATCCCGGCCCATCCGCCGGAATCCCGGCGCCTATGCGTTTCTTCTGGATTTTCTGGGAAGGGAGGATGATCCGGTCGTTCAAAAAGCGCTGGGAAGGATTCGGGAAATGACGCCCATGTCCCGGATCTTGGGCTATTATCCCGAAGCCGCACCGGCCCGGTAAATTGAACCGGCTTTCCCGGGCGAGAAGGTGCCAGAGGCTCAGGCGTTGGCGAGTGAACGGATTGCCGATGCGCTCAGCTCAGGTGGCATCCGCGATGCCGCCCTGTCGTCTCCCTGGGCGCGAATCGGTGCTCGCCTTCAGGCAGGACTCTCCGGACTTTTCCATCCTGCTTCGTGCGGCTTGAATCGTAAGGCTGCTTTTCGGCCTTGCGTCCAACGCTGTTTCTCCGGTCAATCTCTATGGTGACAGGCCGTCCGTTGGCCGTTAACGTCCGCAGGGCCTGCGCCATCTTCCGGGCAAATCGGCTGTCAGCCGTCAGGACGGAGGTGTTGTTCATCACTTCGATTCCGTCCAGGCGAAGCTGCGGTATCCCCATGGCATGAGACAGATCGCGCATCAGGCCTTTCTGGCTGATGCCGTCTTTCTTTCCGGCATTGATCAGAAAGCGGGTTGATTTCCTGTGAACCGGTGAAGACGATTTTCCGGCCTCCCGAATCTTTTTCTTAACGGTCACCTTTTCGACGACATTCAAGTCCGGTGCGTTCCGGTAAGACGCCAGAAAACGGTTAAATTCCATAGAAACAAAACGTTTGATCAGTTCCTCCCGGTCGAGGGTTTCCAGGGTCCTGGAGATAACGGGCAGAAAGGGGTCGATCTGTTCCGGATCGATCTCGGCCTGCTTGACGGCCTCCATGTGGCTGAGGAGCCTTTTTTTACAGATCTCATGACCGGAAGGGATGCGGCCTTCCTCGAAATTCTTCTTGAGACTCCGCTCGATGCCCCGGAGTTTGTACTTTTCCCGCACACCGATCAGGGCGACGGAAATACCCGCCTTTCCCGCACGGCCTGTGCGGCCGCTCCGGTGCGTATAGCCTGAAGGCTCGTCCGGGAGACTGTAATGAATCACATGGGTCAGATCGTTGACATCCAGCCCCCTGGCCGCCACATCCGTGGCCACCAGCATCCGGATATTTCTGCTGCGGAATTTGTGCATCACGTGGTCCCGCTGGCTCTGGGAAAGCTCACCATGGAGGGCATCGGCGCTGTAGCCATCCTCGATCAACTTTTCAACGATGTCGCGCGTCTCCAGCCGCGTCCGGCAAAAAATGATCCCGTAGAGATCCGGGGTCATATCGGCAATGCGCCTCAGGGCCTGGTAACGGTACCGGTCTGACACGACATAATAGACGTGATGGACATTTTCCGCCCCGGCATTGCGGCGGCCAACGGTGATTTCAACGGGATCTTTCATGTAATCCGATGCAATCCCGGCTACTTCACCCGACATGGTCGCAGAAAAGAGCAGGGTGTTTTTTGAATCGGGTGTTTCAGCCAGAATCGCGTTCAGCTCTTCCCTGAAACCCATCTGCAGCATCTCATCCGCTTCGTCCAGGACAACCCAGTTCAGGGCGGAAAGATCGACGGACTGCCGGCGGATCAGATCATAAAGGCGCCCCGGAGTGGCCACGATGATCTGCGCCCCTTTTTGAAGTTCACGAATTTGATGAACAATGCTCGCCCCGCCGTAAACCGAAGTGATTCTCAGGCCCGGAACGTACCGACCTATCAGGTTCAGATCTCCAGTCACCTGAACACAGAGCTCACGGGTCGGGCACAGGACCAGAGCCTGGGTTTGCTTTCTCCGCACATCCGTCAACTGGATCAGCGGTATGCCGAAGGCAGCCGTCTTCCCCGTTCCTGTTTGCGCAAGTCCGACCACGTCGACCTGCTGCTTCAGGAGAATTGGAATAACCTTTTCCTGCACCGGCGTCGGAAGAGAAAAACCCAGCCCGTCCAACCCTTTAAGAATATCGGCCTTCAGCTCAAGCTCATCAAATGTCTTCATATCTTCTTCTATGTAACAATCCCTTTCACAAAATCCGGGCGGACGGAAACAAAGCGATTCCGCTCTACACAACAGGGGACAAGGCTTAGCACCTTGTCCCCTGTTGTGTTCAATCAGCTCTTTTTTCCGGCCGTCCTTCTCGGGCTAACGTTGTCGGCGTTCCATGCGGCTCCCTGGCGCAGACTGCCTGAGCCTGTCGCCGCCTCCTTCTCGCCGGCCTTGTTATCCCCTGAAGCTCAACCCGATATTACAGTAATTCAACATTGTCCGCCGCGGGACCCTTGTTGCCCTTGACAACATCGAACCTGACTCTGGCTCCCTCCTCGAGGGCCTTGTAACCATCCATTTTGATAGCGGAAAAATGAACGAATACGTCATTTCCATTGTCCTGTGCGATAAAACCAAACCCCTTGGACGCGTTGAACCATTTTACTGTTCCTTCTGACATCTTTAACAACTCCTTTTTGTGGTTTTCTTCCTGAAAACCCATTCAATTAATTAGGTCCGCATGGTCCGTAGACCACTCGAACCGGCAGAGCCCGTTTTACCCAACAAAAAACCGCACGCCCTCGCCTGAGGATTGTGCGGTTCTCTTTAATGGATTTTATTTAATATAAAACGGACACTGCACAAACATGAGAGTTACTACCATAGTCGAAACCGGGATGCAACTATTTTTTTAACCTTTTTAAAAATCTTTGAATCCCTCGTCTTCCATGGGAAGAATCTCTTCGGGAGAAACCGCGCGGGTTCTTCCCGAAGCCAATAGCTTCCGGCCCTTCAAATCAGGTTTGAAATTGGACAGGACGGCCCGTTTGGCGCCGCTTCGGCCCGAACGGCCAGACCGGTCCGTCTGCAAAAGAGCCCTTGATGCGCCTCTTCCACCGGCAGACGTTACCGCATGGCTGGAGCCTCCTACAATCTGGACCAGCTCTGCAACGTAGCCCTTCATCTGCTCAGCCTGAGCGTTCAGTTCCTCTGATGCACTGGCGGATTCTTCCGCATTGGCCGCAGTGCGCTGCGTGACTTTGTCCATCTCCGCAACGGCGATGTTGACCTGGGAAATGCCATGGGACTGCTCCGAAGTGGCAGCCGCAATTTCGTCGACCAGGTCTTTGATCTTGCTGGCCACAGCCATCTGGTCCTTGAACGCATTCTGGGTCTGCTGGGTGGATTCATTCCCTCTCTGAATGGCCTTGATGGTGTTTTCAATGAGACTGCTGGTGTTTTTCGCAGCATCGGCGGATCTCATCGCCAGATTTCTGACCTCTTCGGCCACCACGGCGAAACCGGCGCCCGCCTCGCCTGCCCGGGCCGCTTCCACCGCGGCATTCAAGGCCAGAAGATTGGTCTGGAATGCGATTTCATCAATGGTCTTGATGATTTTATTCGTTTCTTCACTGGACTTGACCACCTCCGAAACGGCGCCAACCAGGTTCTCCAGCTGCTCTCTGGTGTGGGCCTGATACTTGCCCACTTCCTCCATCAAAGATCTGGCCTGACTGGCGTTATCGGCATTCTGCTTGGTCATTGAAGACATCTCTTCCAGTGAAGAGGAAGTTTCCTCCAGGGAAGCCGCCTGCTCTGAAGACCCTTCCGCCAGGATCTGGCTGGAAGATGCGACCTGCGATGACGCAGCGGACACCTGTTCCGCTCCGTCTGAAAGTCCCGAAACGACCTGGTTGATCGGGCGCGTAATGGAAACGGAGATCAACAGACCGAGCCCTACGGCCAGGACCATGCCCAGAATGGTGATGATACCGCCCAGCCACACCGCACGGTTGGCAATTCTGCTGTTGTCCTCCGCTCGTTGCTTTGCCTGCTTCATCTCCCCTTCATTGAGCTTTTCCAGATCGCCTGTGATGGCTTGACCCAGCGGGTTTGCCACCTGAATTACGGCCATGGCTTCATCTCTCTTGCCCGCTGCCGCCAGCCCCACCATTTTATCGCAGTTGACAAGATACTGCTCGTGATTCTTCTTGATCCTGTTGACAAGATCCCGTTCCTGATCGCTTGTAACCGTCTTTTCATAGTTATCGATCAGCCCTTTGATTTTTGTATCCATTTCCTTGACCGTTCCAAGCACCGAGCTGATGTCCTTATCCAGGGCAAACCTGTTCACCAGGCTATAGATCATCACAACCCGCAGATTCATATAGGCCTCATTGACCTTGCCGATCATACCCAGCCCAACGGTATTTTCCTGATACAGCGCCGTATCGGCATTTTCTATCTTTTTGATCTGCGTAATTCCGATCAGCCCGATGACCAGTGCAATCAATGCCACCACCACGAACCCGCCAGTCAATTTGGCACTTAATCTCATCCCTTTCACGCCTTACCTCCTGAATTTCTCTTGTTATTAGATGATTAAACCCATATCTTGGCCCACGAACCCGACAGCCTGATGTTCCTCTGACGCAGTCAATAACCGTGCCATGGGCACCCTTTTGTTGGGGACTGTTAAGGCAAATTAAATGCCATAGATTGAGAACAGGGGAAAAACAGGGGTGAAATGCAAAAAAGGGAAAGTCACAGGCGGACAGGGAACGATCAGGGACCAGGGCATCGGAGGATCACACAGATTCACGGAGACTTTTTTGTCGTCGGCAGGCATAACCAGATTTTGACGGGCACCGTCCTTTTTATGCTTTTTCCAGTTCCGGCATTCGAGACAGCCGGATGGCCGCGGCGGTGTATCCCGTCTCTTTCCTGCGTATTCCAGAACCCTTCGGCCTCTCATCTTGGCCGGATCATCGATCGACGGAACGGGATGCCGCCGCAGGAAACGGCACTTCGCCTGCTCAAAGAGGCCGGATGGCAACGAACTCCACGGTGCCTTTCAAGGCATCGGCAACCTGCTGATGGAACCGGGAAGGGAAACGGATACAAAAACCGCAATCAGAACTGATGTGGCGGGGAACAGGTATCAGCTTGAAAGGGATGTTTCCTGATATCATTATTTTTTCCGCTTTCAGAGCATGACTGACGGAATCGAACAGAACCACCTCATAAACTTCTGTCATCATATTGTCCATGACGCGCTCTGCCGGATGTGCCGCCGGCTCTCCGGCATAAACGCCTCATCAAAAAAAGACTTTTTCCCGCCGCTGGGAAAAAGGGGGCGGTTTTTTGCATTTTACAATATGGGGAACCGGGCTATCACGAGCAACACGTTCCCGGAATACCGCCACAGCTCCGACCAAGGAGGAAGCCATCTTGTCGGCGTCATCAGAAATGCAAACCCTGTATCGTTACCTGCTGACCATCATCAGGATCTTCAATTCTGATGTCCCAGGCCTTGCATCGCGCAACCGATACTGCCGGAAAACCCTTTCCTATACAAGGGCAAAAGCGGCTGTCCCCCGCCTTTCATCGGGCAGGATGATGGCGCTCCTCTTGACCGTGGCGGGATATCTTGCGATCAGCGTCGCTTTTCCCTGCCGGGTGTCAGCGGCCGGCGGCCTTGAGAAGCCCGGGCTCCCCTCCATAGGGTCCGGATTATACGAACTTTACATCTTTACCGATTATTTCTGCGGCCCCTGTCAGACCCTGGAAGAGGAGTTGGATTCCACCCTGCAGGAGTTGATTAAAAGGAACGCCGTTAAAATTCATTTTGTCGATCTTCCCATTCACAGGGAGACGGTTCTGTTCAACCGCTATTTTCTTTACGCCGCCTGCGCCTCGGGTTCCAGCAGGAACGTTCTCAGAGCCCGGCGGGAGCTGTTTTCCCTTGCTGAACACCAGGATACCGTCGACGAACAGAAAATCGTCCGCAGATTCGAACAACGCAACATCCCCTTCAAAGTCTACGACTTAAAGCCCGTATATCCCGAATTCAACCGCATCATCAGGCAGTTTAATGTCCATTCGACACCCACGTGCGTCATCAAATTCAACCCCGCCGACATCCGCAGCTACAGTGGAGTTTCCCGAATCAGGCAGGGCATGGCCGTGCTGCTTGCCGCGACGGCCGCGTCGAAATAACCCGGCCTGGATCGTTACACGGTCAAAACCCTTGCAACGTTTGTTTTCTCCATACGATACCCGCCTTCTTGTGTAAACCGGGGACAGATCCTCTTCAGGAAATCACATCTGGCATCCCGGGCAGAACCATGTTCCCCGCCCCAGAAGCCGCTCCCTGTGGACTAGTTCCCCGCACCGGTGGCACTTCTGCCCTTCACGGCCGTAGACAAGAAGCTCCTTCTGATATTCACCCTTGTTGCCAAAGAGATCACGCCAGTCGGAGATGGACGTCCCCCGGCAGTCAATGGCTTTTGTCAGGACCGCCCCAATCGCCTTTTCAACATTCCGCCAGTCGTCGGGCGAGAGGCCGGCTGTCTCGCGCCGGGGGCTCAATCCCGCCCGGTAGAGAATTTCACAGGCATAGATGTTCCCTATTCCCCGGATGATCCCCTGATCCATCAGAAAAGACTTCAGCGGACGCCTTCTTTTACAGCCCTTTGCGATCAAGGTTGCAGCGCATCGGGAAGCCAGCGCGTCAACAGCCCCGTCGTGCCCTTCTCCCCCCCCCGCCAGCGACAGGGTGGCAAAACGCCGGGGGTCCACGATAACCACCTGGTGAGAGTACAAATCGAAGACAAGGCGACAATGCATCGGCAGCGCTGCCTCCTTTTCCTGCCAGAGCAGCCGCCCTGTCATTCTCAGGTGAATTTCCAGCCTCCTCCCGTCATCCAGCCCGATGACGATCCATTTTCCCCTCCGCGTCACGGAAATCACCTGCTGCCCCTTCACATGTTCAGGCAGTTGCAGCCTGCTGTCCAGGATGGATATCCCCGCGATCCTTGAAGAGACAATTTTCGATCGCAACTGTCGGCAGAGGGTTTCAACTTCGGGAAGTTCAGGCATAAGGCGGCTCTTTTCCGACTCTGACGTCTCGATTTTCGATCCGATCCGTGTCTATTCTCCTGCTGTTCGGGGGCAGGCAGCGCAACGATGCGACACGCAGCGTATTGCCTGGACACGGTCGTCGTTCTTTGGTAAAAATATCAGTAATATCAAAGGTCTGATATTGACATTATCCATATCATGTTCCCTAAGTCTTGGCAATGGTGAAGGCCGCGGAGCATTTGGTCATCCGGCCGCCCTGACGTCCGGCCGGATGCCGGGAGGGATCAGGTGTAGGATTTCCAGGGATTCACCATGAGCATCCCATGGATAAAACAGTTGCTTTTTGTGCGTTTATTTTATAGAGCACTGACGGCGAAAGTTGTCGCCTCATACTCAACGCCGTGTCGACGACTTCAGGGAAGGAGAAAGCACCGGATGAGAATAATCCCTCGAGAAGAAAAGTTTTTCGATCTTTTCGAAGAGCTGGCGGTCAAGATCGAAGAGGGCGGTCTTCTGTTCATGGATATCCTGGAAAATTATGACCAGGCGGAACCCAAGATTGTCCGGCTCAAAGAAATCGAACACGAGGCCGACGTCATCACGCACCGGACCTATGAGAAAATGCACCGGACCTTTCTCACCCCTCTCGATCGGGAAGATATTTATGCCCTCGTCAACAAGATGGACAGCATTCTGGATATCACCGAAGCCTGTGCCATTCGAATGTCCCTTTACCGGATCAGGGAGCCGGCCCCGGAGCTGAAGGAACAAACCCGCATCCTCAACAAAGCGATTTCCAAGGTGAAGGAGGTCGTCCACGCCCTGAGGAACATGAAAAATGCCCGGATGATCATCGACGCCTGTGTGGCGATCAACACGGCGGAGAATGAAGGTGATGTCGTTCTGAGAACGGCCGTCACCAGGCTGTTCGAACATGAAAAGGATGTGGTCGAACTGATCAAGTGGAAGGAAATTTTTGAACGGATTGAAGAAGCCATCGACACCTGCGAAGATGTGTCCAATATTGCCGAGGGAATAGTCCTGAAAAATGCTTGATTCTCTTGCCTTTGTCATTTTTCTGGTTGCAGTGGCCCTGGTCTTTGACTTTATCAACGGCTTTCATGACTCCGCAAACTCCATTGCAACCATCGTCTCCACTCAGGTGCTTCCTCCAAAATATGCCGTCATCTGGGCGGCCTTTTTCAATTTTGCCGCAGTCTTCTTTATCGGTGTCCCCGTCGCCAAAACCATCGGCACCGGCATCATTCACCCGGACATCATCGATAACCTCTTGATTTTTTCCGCTTTGGGCGCCGCCATTATCTGGAACCTCATCACCTGGTATTTCGGACTGCCCAGCAGTTCCTCCCACGCGCTGATCGGGGGACTGATCGGCGCCGGCATGGTCAAGGGCGGTTCATCGGTCCTGGTCTGGTCGGGAATCACCAAGGCAACGATTTTTATTGTCGTTTCCCCCATGATCGGTATGATCCTGGGGCTTGCGCTGATGATCCTCGTCCTTAACCTGAGCCGACGGTCCAACCCATCCAAGCTGGACCATATCTTCCGCAAATTGCAGCTCTTCTCCGCAGCCACCTACAGCCTGGGGCACGGTATGAATGACGCCCAGAAAACCATGGGCATCATCGCCATGGTGCTTTTCGGCAAGGGACTGCTGGGGCCGACCTTTTACATTCCTTTCTGGGTCGTGTTTCTCTGCTATTTCGTCATTGCCATGGGAACAGTTTCCGGCGGCTGGCGGATCGTAAAGACCATGGGCACACGGATCACCAAGCTTCGTCCCATGGGCGGGTTCTGTGCGGAAACGGCGGCGGCCATATCCATTATCGGGGCCTCGCTCGCCGGCATTCCGGTCAGCACCACCCATACCATAACGGGGGCGATCGTCGGCGTCGGCTCCACGATCCGTCTCACCGCAGTCCGCTGGGGCATCGCCGGAAACATCATCTGGGCCTGGATTCTGACGATCCCCGTATCTTCCTTCATCTCCGCCTTGCTTTACTTTATCCTGAAACCCTTCCTCCAATAAGACAAGCCCCCTCTTCAACCGCACTCTCGGCGCTGTCAAATCCTCGACAGAACCTTCAAGGGACAGAGGGCCCTTCGGTCTGAACATGGCCCTACTCCAGAACGTCAAGATCCTGGTAGAGCTGTTCGCACATATGACAGACGGACTGCATGAGCGAGGTAATAATCGGCCCCGGCATGAAACCTGAAAAACCGAAGAACGATCGTCGTAACGACCATGATCAGGCCCCACAGCATGGGCCCTTCAATGCCGACGATCCAGAAGGCCAACGCGCCCAGCATCCCCTGCAATCCACCGATCAGCAGAGTGACCTTGCGTGTTGATTTGGCTGTAATGATGAATCTGTCAAAGAGCATCCACTCCTGCTGGTTGCCCAGGGGAAGGAGTCGAATGGTTATCTCCAGGAGTTTTCCCCCGCCCCGGATGAAAAAGAAGAGGATGCGAAGCATTACGGCGGACCTGAAGCGGCGAAGCTGCAATCTTCGAAACGGGCTGGACCCAATCGCTGCGTGCATAAAGAAGAAAATCGGGAAAGAAGCTGGCATTGTAATTGCTAATCAATAAGGAAAGGCAAACATTCAAAGGGGAGCTCGGAGATGAAAGACGTTACAGAACGGCCGGGAAACAGACGCTTCCAGTAATTCTGGCCATAACATCGCTGCCACCCGCAAGCATCCGACGCTTCTCCTTCCACCTGGCCTGATAGTTTCCTGAGATCGATTGAGCGCTCACGAAATGAATCGGAACCTGCCGGACATGATCATCAGGACATCGCCTGGGTTCCTTTGAACCAATATAGACAGCCGCTCTTTGGATTTTTTCTCCACCCGGAGGAACAGTTCATAGAACGCTATAACATTCAGGATACTCCAAGCCAGACCATGTCGTCAACATGGCTATGGAAATCCGGGCCGTGAAACCGAGTGATTGTGTCACAGGCGGAAGCGACCCGGAATCCATACCCTTCATTTTCCCATGAAAGCAGATGATTTTGAGACCATTTTCAATGCAGATCCTTCAACCCGGTCAGGGGCCTTCCGCCTGTGGGTTGCCGTCATGCTGGATGCGGTCCTGACGCTCAAAGGAGAACGGCCGGGATCAAGAGAACTGGCGGAATCCTTTATTTTCGACAGGGGAAACGTTTTTCTGGAACTCATCTGCGGCGTCATGAACATTGAGCCGTCACAATTCCGGAAGCATCTTAAACAGGAGATCCTGGCTTCTCAGCGGATAGCGATCTGGCGTAGTCAGACCGAGCAGAAGCTGCAGGTTCAGTCCTTGTCTGACAGGACGGGAATATAACTGGCGGCTGAAGCCAAAGGGCGCCTGGCGGGAATCAACGAAATCTTCTTTTCCGGCTCCTGCGGACCGGAGACGTCCATGCCGGACAGGAACAAGCCAAACCGGCCTTCACATTAACCTCTTGACATCACGCATGGATCCGATATTCTGAATCCATTCAAAACGTGTCGTTGGGGGGTAAAAGGATGGACAAAGAGGATCTGGAGGTCGTGCTTAAGCTGCTGGAAGAGAACGGTCTGATGGAGGCCCTTGCGGATTGCAGGAAACAGGGGATCGATCCAAGGGAAATCGTCTGCGACTTGATTGCCAAGTCGGAAGAGCTGGAAGAAATGGAATGGTGATCACCGGATTTCAGCCGAAAAGTCAGCACGTGATGAAGGCGGAATCGTATTGACAGGACCAAGCGGGTGAATGGGACGTCATCATCGTTTAGATTGGACGCCGCGACGTATCAACCGTTTTCGGAAAAACGGCTATTGAGGTGACTCAGCGGCCAGAAAGCAACGGATAAACAAGGCGGGCGGAAACGTCCGCCTTGTTTATCCGGACACCACTCGAAAGCGGCCATCCGGAAGGGGGAGAAACAGACCGGGCAGGATCATCACCGGTGGGCCCTCCTGTCCTTTCAACCGCCCTTTGTTATTTCCGGAATCTTTTCCTGATCGCCAGAAGGCCGGCCAATCCGGGGGCAAAGAGAAGGAAGGCACCGGGAAGCGGCACGGGATTGGCGGTAACCTGCAGATTCTCGATGGCCCACGATTCGTCGGAGCTTCCCTGCCACCCGCTCCCGCTGGCAAAGAATTCGATGCTCAGGGTGGATGAGCTATGGGCCATCGAAAGAAGCGATTCGGGACCCATGTCGAAGGCGCGGTCTGCCCAGCCGGAAAATCCCCGATTATACATCGTTCCAAGCTCCATTCCTCCGTAAGTGATGCTTCCACTCGCGATGGCCGCGGTGATCTGGAGAACAGGGGTCCCGTCAATTTTCACATTGAACCAGTCCGGTGAAACGGAGCCGTTGCTGCTGTCCCAGGAATCAATGAAGGCGAAGAGAAAATTGACGTCGATCGAAGTGTGGGCGGGCAGGTTGCTCAGCGTCAGCACCGTACTTCCCGCTGGGTTTCCCGTAGTCGTATTGCGGAGGAAATTCCCAGAAAAGCCGTCGGCACTGTAGCCCTGCACGCCTTCCGTGGTAACGATACCCGACAAACCTCCCGCAACACCCCCATAAAAGGATTCCGCCCCGTCGAAATCGTTCGAGTAAACCACCAGGGGCGCCGCGCCGGCCATTGAAACGATTCCGAAAAGCAATCCAGCGGCAAGCAGGAACATCATGCGCATGTGGCATCTCATTCCTTTCATAAACAGACCCTCCTTTAAATTAAAAAATGACATCTTTTTTTCCAAAAAGCCGTTGCCGATTCTTCATGCCATGAAACCCGCATGAACCTCAATCTCATAACGTTTTTATAATGGGGCGGATAAAATAAATCAATCAGGTAAACATGGTATTTTTTCTAAGGATTCCTCGTAAGGATTACGCCAAAAGCACAACCGCGAAAATTTTTTCGGGTTTCCGATGACGTGGAGGATCTGCTGTCGCGTGAAGCTGGCTCTTCAGCCTCCATCAGGACGTCAACAGGGTGACATCTCCCGAGAAGATCCTCTGGAGGGTGCCGTCGGGTTCCTTAAGGATCAGAACGCCGTGTTCGTCCACTTCCTGGACTTCTCCGGTGTACCGCCGGCCCGGAAGATCAACGGCGATCCGGTTGCCCACAATGTCCGCCAGAATTTTCCAGCGCGACAGGATGGTATTGAAATGGCCCTGGCAGAAGAGGGTGTAGGTTTTTTCAAGCTCCTCCAGCCAGGCCCTGAGCAGGAAAATCCGAGGAAATGGCTTCCCTTGCTCGATGAGAACGGAGGTTGCCGGCATGCGGAGGCCGGGAGGAAATGATTCCCGGGGTATATTGACATTCAGACCCAATCCGATAACGGCAAAATCCAAGGAGTCCATCTCTGTTCCGATTTCTGTGAGGATTCCAGCCAGCTTCCGACCGTTCACCAGAATGTCGTTGGGCCACTTGATGCGGACCGTCAGACCGGTCCGGTTCTGTACCGCATCGGCGGCCGCCACGGCCGCCATCAGCGTCAGCTTCGGGGCTTCACTGAGGGGAAGATGGGGGCGGAGGATGACGGTGGCGTAAATTCCCTGGCCGGGCGGCGAAAACCAGACCCTCCCCCGGCGGCCCCGGCCCTGGGACTGCCCTTCGGCGATTACCAGGGCGCCCTCCGGTGCACCGTCGTAGGCCAGCGTTTTGGCCTGGTTGTTGGTGTTGTCCGTTTCCTGGAAATGAAAGATCGGCTTCTGACCGATAAGGTTCGTGTCGAGGCCCTCCCGGACCTCTCCAGCCAGGAGGCAGTCGGGGATTCTGCGCAGGGCATACCCTTTACGTGGGGACGATTCAATATCATACCCCTCCCCTTTCAGTCTGCTGATGTGCTTCCATATGGCAGAGCGGGAAATCGCCAGCCGGGAACTGACCTTCTCTCCGGAAACAAAACGTCCCTGCTCTTCTTTAAGGTATCGGAGCAACCGTTCCTTGGTGTTCATCTTGGGCGGAATACCATTGAGGCCCATATTTGTCAACCCGTTTCCAATTACCGGTTGACAAAGCCCTGCGCCTCTGATAGGCGATGACCTTTATCAAGCAACAGGAGAACACTTCCATGATCTTGGACCCCACGGTCAATAAACTGGCGCAGAAAATCCTCGACGAGGGCCCCGATGCCCTCTCCTTCGAAGAGGCCTGTTCCCTGACGGAGCTGCCTCCCCGCTCCGCGCCGGATTTCTTCCTTGCCGCCTGCAAAATCCGGCAGCATTATCAAAAAGACGGCATCGTGCGCTGCTCCATTCTCAATGCCAAATCGGGAGCCTGTGCCGAGAACTGCGCCTTCTGTTCCCAGTCAGCTCATCACCGCACGGACATATCGAAATGGCCGCTGATGTCTCCAGAAGCCATGATTTCCGAAGGTCGGCGGATGGATGCAAACGGGGCGACCCGCTTTTCCATGGTCACCAGCGGCACCAAACTGAACGAGCATGAAATTGAAACGATCGCCCAGGCAGCGTCAGCCCTTAAGAAATCAACCCCCCTCACCCTCTGCGCCTCCCTGGGACAATTGACGGCTTCTTCCGCAGAGCGGCTCAAGGCCGGGGGCGTCACCTTTTATCATCACAACCTCGAAACGGCTCGGAGCTTTTTCCCCGAGATCTGCACCACCCACAGCTACGACGAAGACATCGAGACGCTCCGCATCGCGAGGAAGGCGGGCCTTCGCCTTTGCAGCGGCGGCATTTTCGGCCTTGGAGAATCGTGGGAGCAGAGGGTGGAAATGGCGTTTACCCTGAGGGAACTGGATGTCGATGGGATTCCGATGAACTTCCTCAATCCCCGGCCCGGAACAAGGCTGGAAAACCAGCCTCTCCTGGCAACTATGGAGGCCCTGCGCATCGTCTCCCTGTACCGCTTCATCCATCCCGCCAGGCCTCTCCTCATCTGCGGCGGGCGGGAAATCACGCTGAGGGACTTTCAGTCCTGGGTGTTTCTCGCTGGAGCCAGCGGCGTCATCGTGGGCAATTACCTCACCACCCAGGGCCGGGATGTCGGAATGGATCAGGACATGATTGCAACGGCGCAGGAATTTGCATGACTTCCAGACACTTTCCCCTCTGGAGAAAATCCAGCAGGATCCTGGTGACCTGTCCAAAGGGAATCGCTTCCTACCTGAAAAGCGAAATCGAGTCGCTGGGCTTTCCGATAGAATTGGAGCGGGAAGCCGCCATCGTGACCGAAGGCACACTGGGAGACACCCTGCGACTGAACCTTTCCCTGCGCACGGGGCACCGTGTTCTCTACCTGATGGCCGAAGGCGAGGCCGGCGGCCCGGACGATCTCTATCGCTGGCTTCACGGCCTTGCCTGGGAAAACGTTCTCCATGAAGACGGCTATCTCTGCGTTACCTCCACGGTGGATCATCCCTCCATCAGGGACACCCGTTTCGCCAACCAGAAATGCAAAGACGCCATCGTCGACCGCCTTCAGAAAACCTGCGGCCGGAGGCCGGATTCCGGCCCGGCCCGGGACCGGGCGGTGGTGCATCTTTTCTGGAAGGGGCAGAGGGTTCAGATTTATCTGGACACCTCCGGTGAGCCCCTGTCCCGCCGGGGATACCGGAAAATTCCCGTCAAGGCGCCCATGCAGGAAACGCTTGCGGCGGCCATCGTCCTTGCCACGGGCTGGAGTGGAAAAGGCGCTTTCGTCAATCCCATGTGCGGCAGCGGAACCATCGCCATCGAAGCCGCCCTGATCGCCCTGAACCGCGCGCCCGGCCTTCTGCGGAGCAATTTCGGCTTTCGCCACCTCAAGGGCTTTCCTGCAGCCGCTTGGAAGGAGCTGCGGAAAAAGGCCCAGGAAAAGTCCGTCCGCCATTTTCCGGGCCAGATCATCGCCACGGATATGGACCGCCGGGCCATCGCCGCCACGGAGCAGAATGCGGCAAACGCCAGCGTTCAAAACTGGATCCACCTGGCGGTCTGCGATTATTCGGAAACGGACATCCCCCCGGAAGGAGGAATTGTCGTCATGAATCCTCCCTACGGCGAGCGCCTCGGCAATGTCCAGAAACTGGAGCGGACGTATGCCGGCCTTGGCAGCTTCCTCAAAACTTCCTGTTCGGGATACCGGGGATTCATCTTTACTGGAAACGTCGAGCTGGCCAAAAACGTCGGTTTGAAGACCCGGCGACGCATGATATTCTTCAACAGCGGCATTGAGTGCCGCCTTCTGGAATACGAGCTTTACGAGGGGACTTACAGGGACTGGAAAACGGCCTCGAAGCAGGAAGGGACGAACGGCCCTCGGAGTTGAACGACCCCACCGCTTGAGACGGGTGGGAAAAACAGGCATCCCTTGCAAATTCCCGGGAAATGCGGTAACAGACCCTTCCCACACAGAATGAACGAATGCTTTATTGAACATGCGCACAGGGTTACAGGAACGTTACAGAGCCTGCCCGTCGATTATGAAGAAAACATCCACTGAGTGCCGTCCCATCGGCGTATTTGATTCCGGCATCGGCGGGCTGACCGTCGTGCGGGCTTTGATGGAAAGGTTGCCCTTTGAAAACATCCTTTACTTCGGAGATACGGCCCGGGTGCCCTACGGCGTCAAATCCGTGGAAACCATCAATGCCTATGCCGTTCAGATCGCTGAGTTTCTCCTTCAGAAGGGGGTCAAGCTCCTCATCGTTGCCTGCAACACGATGGCCGCTGTTGCCCGCTCCAACGTCGAATCCCTTTCGGCCGTCCCTGTCCTGGATGTGATCCAGGCCGGCGCCCTCCGTGCGGCGGCGGAAACGAGGACGCATTCCATCGGGGTCATCGGCACGCCCACAACCATCAACAGCAACGCTTACGCCCGCGCCATCTGCCAGCTGGCGCCGGAGACCCATATCTTTTCTCAGGCGTGCGCCCTCTTTGTCCCCCTGGTTGAAGAGGGATGGCTCGAACATCCCGTCACCCGCCTGACCGCCCAGGAATATCTCCGTCCCGTTCTGGCCGAACACATCGATACGCTGGTTCTCGGCTGTACCCATTACCCGCTGATCAAGGCACTTCTTCAGGATGTCGTCGGTCCGGACATCCGCCTGGTGGACTCCGCCGAGGCCATGGCCGACATGACCGCCGACCTGCTTCAAAGCCGGAGGCTGACGAATTCCGAGCGAACGCCGCCGGAATACCGCTTCTATGTGACGGATGTTCCCCTTCGGTTTCAGCAGATTGCGGAACGGTTTCTCGGACGTTCTCTGCCCGGTATTGAACGGGTCTCATTGTAATGGGCTTTTGCCCTGAACAGGGGCGGCATGTGATGCCTTCTTCATCCCGTTGGCAAGGGTATCCCTGAGAAATCAAGACATCATGGTGCCATATTTGCAGCAACTCAGGGCTTTGGAAAGGGACCTTCTTCCCTTGTCACAGATTTCCCAGTTGAAGATCAGGAGTAAAGACTTGGTTTCTTGTATCGGCAAAACGTTATTGGTTGTTTTTTCGTCCCTGGTGCTTCTGATGGCCTCTTCAGGCCAGAACGCTCTACTGGCAGCCGGAAGCGCCATGGAGGCTGATGAAATGGCGGTCGCCATCCAAAACCGGATCGAGGCGGCGAATCCCCGGAATCCGGCCCCTTCCGGAGGAGAAAGGCCTTCATTCACCCCGGGGGTGAAGAAGTTCTACGCGCGTCACGGATTCCGCCCGGCATGGGTCGACCGGGAAGGTCCCCTGCCCGCCGCGGATGCTCTGCTGAACGCCCTGCAAAAAGCCCCGCGCCATGGACTGCGGCCGGAGGACTATCACCTTGCCGCAATCGAAGACCTGCTTTCCGGATTCTGGGGATTTTTCGGACGCAACCCTCTCTCAGCGGAAGAAAGCGCGAACCTCGATCTTCTCCTGACCGATGCCTTTTTCCGTTATGCCTCCGACCTTGCCTCCGGCAGAATGAAAGGGGACAAGAGAAAAGCTCATTGGTATCTTCGGGAACGGGTGGCCCCCGATCTCGGCGAGGCTCTCGAAGAGGCCCTGGACTCGGGACAGGTGCAGCCGGTTCTGGAAAGCCTTGCGCCGATCACCCCCTCTTACATACGACTGCGGATGGCCCTTTTCAAATACCAGGAAATCGACCGCAGGGGGGGATGGCCGTTTATACCCTCCGATGCGGCAGGGCTGAAAAAGGGAGCCAAGAGCAGGCGCGTTGCCCTGCTGCGGAAGCGACTGAAGATATCGGGAGACCTTAACGCCTCGGATCATTTCGAGATCACCGGGGGAACAGATCTGTTCGATGAATCTCTCGACCAGGCAGTCCGGACGTTTCAGCAGAGGCATGGGCTCTACGCCGACGGCGCTGTCGGTCCCGAAACCCTGGAAGCCCTGAATGTTCCCGTCGCTCAGAGAATCCGCCAGATCGAAGTCAATCTCGAACGCCTTCGCTGGATACCTGAAGATACGGGGGACCAGGTCGTTGTCATCAATATCCCGGAATTCCGGCTCAGGGTTCTCGAAGGAAGCGATGAGCTGATGAACAGCCGGATTGTCGTCGGAAAATACGCCCAGAACACCCCCGTCTTTGAAAGCCGGATTTCACATTTCATCTTGAATCCCTATTGGTATGTTCCCCGGAGCATCGCCGTCGATGAGGTGGTGCCCCTGATCCTGAAATACCCCGAATATTTTTACTGGGAAAACATGAAAGTCCTTTCCAGTTCAGGCAAGGTGATTCCTCCCTGGGAGGTCAACTGGGAGAAGGTGACGGCCTCCAATTTCAAGTACCAGCTGCGTCAGGAGCCGGGACCGAAAAATCCTCTCGGCCGGATTAAATTCATCTTCCCCAATCCCTTTGATGTGTACCTTCATGACACCCCGGACCGTCATCTCTTTGAAAAGACGGTGAGAAGTTTCAGCCATGGCTGCATCCGCGTCGAAAAGACAACGGATCTCGCCATGACGCTCCTCCGGGGGAAGCCGTCACGGGAGGAGCTTGTTTCCGCAATGGACTCGGGTGAAATGAAAACCATCCGCCTTCCGAAAGCCGTGGAAATCCAGGTGCTCTATTTCACAGCCTGGGCCGATGCGGATGGATTCGTGCAGTTTCGCGAGGACATTTACCGGTATGACGCCCCTTTGCAGCTCGCCATGGAACAGGCGGCGCACCGGACCGCAACAGAGAAGGATTGAATCGGGGGGAAGCCCAGAGATAAAATTGCTGGAAATAACGGATTGCAGAATGATACCTTCTACTAGTCAACAGGACATTCTTCCCGTCAATATCCGGAAAGGGATTATTCAAGAGCGATGGACCTTACGGAAGTGCTCCGGAAATACGGCGAACAGCTGGCCAGGCAGTGGGCGGTACGCCTTCATGAAGAGGTCAGTAATCGATACTCCAGCCGCCCCCTGGAAGAGCTTCTGGCCACGACCTCGAAGTCGACCGATGCAAACTACGATGCACTGGTGCATCAGGACTACACCAAGATTGACGCCTTTATCGCCGATATCAGCAAAATGAGGCTGGAAGGCGGCTTTTCCCTTTCAGAAGTTCAGAAAGCCTTTGAAATTTACCGCACCATCCTGATCCCCATCCTTGTCAGGGAACTTCAGGGTGACGCCCTGCTGCTTGCTTTGGAAAAGCTCAATGCCTGCCTGAGCCGCACCATTTTCACCTTCAGCGACTACTTTTTTAATCGGGCCGAGGAGGCGCTCTTCAAGGCCAAGGAAGAAGCCGAAGCGGCCAACCTGGCCAAGACGGATTTTCTGGCCACCATGAGCCATGAAATACGGACCCCCATGAATGCCATTATCGGCATGGCGGAGCTCCTGATGGAGACCCCCCTGTCCCCCGAACAGCAGCATTATGTGGAAATCTTCAAAAATGCGGGAGAAAACCTCCTGAATATTATCAATGACATCCTCGATCTTTCCAAGGTGGAGGCGGGCCACCTGGAACTTGAGAACGTGGAGTTTGATCTCGGGGAAATGATCGAAAGGACGGTTGAAGAACTGGCCATCCGCGCCCACAAGAAGAAGCTGGAACTGGCCTGCCACCTTCGTCCAGATGTCCCGCTCCACCTGATCGGAGACCCGGTCCGGCTCAGGCAGATTCTGGTCAATCTCATAGGAAACGCCATCAAGTTCACGGAGAAAGGCGAGGTGGTCGTTCGCGTCAGCCGGCATGATGAGGAGGCCGGTGAACCCGTTCCGGAACAGGAGCAGGAAAAGCCGCGACGGATCGAACTGCTCTTTTCCGTGGCCGACACGGGCATCGGGATCCCCCGGGATAAATTTGAAGAAATATTCGACAAATTCACCCAGGTCGACTCTTCAA
>MVRU01000023.1 GCA_002067745.1 Syntrophus sp. PtaU1.Bin005 | reverse complement strand
GGCATAGCCGTTTAACGTGCCCTTCCTGTAGCGGACCTTTTGAAGGGTTGCGGCGTAATCCGCAAAGGCCGTCGCACTGGTTCGGACCAGCCGCTCCAGAACCAGGGCATTTTCCAGGAAGGTCATGCAGTCCAGTTCGCGCAGATTGATGACAAGCCGCTCCGGACCCTCTCCTTCCAGGGTGTGCTCCCCGTAGGGACATTCCAGGAAGGCAAGGCCTGCAGCGGCCATTCCCGCACCGGGGGCAAGGATTCCTTCCCGGCCCCGCAGCAGCGTCTCGACCCTTTCCCGGAAAATCAGCAGATCGTCCGGGGAATAAAGGAGCGCCCCTTCTCTTTCTTTCCCGCCTTCCATGTCCCTTTTCTGATGATGTCCCTTTTCTCTGAGCATGCCGAATCCCGTTTTTAACCCGAGACCTATTATCTCCCTTAACCCGTCGAACGCAACCGGAATCTTACTGCGAGTCGCCGCTTCAAAAGGGAAACGATCTCCGCCGATTTTTGCTTGACTTTGAAGCCCATTCTTCCAATACTTTTCCGCTCATGAAGAATCGCTCGTGCAGTTGACCCGGGGCAGGACGGAAGGAGAGGATCATGAGGACTTTTTTTTATCCGCAGAGCATGGTGGTAGTCGGGGCGTCGCCCAGAAAGAAAAATCTGGGGCATCTGATTATTCTGAACAATGTCCGGCTGGGCTGCAAGGTCCGGCTCTACGGGGTCAGTTCCGAGGAAGGCGAGATTGCCGGCATCCGTATTTACAGGGAATTTGCAAGCTTGCCGGAGACGCCGGATGTGGCCCTCTTCATTACCCCGGCAGCCGCCATTCCGGATCTGCTCGAGGAATGCGGGAAGCGGGGCATTCGCCGCGCGGTGATCGAATCCAGCGGCTTCAGCGAGTTTTCCCGCGATGAGAACGATGCCCTGGAAACGAAGATCCTGGAAATCGCCGAACGTTACGGCATTCGTTTCGTGGGTCCCAACTGCATCGGGATCGTCAATTACGATCTCAACCTGGTCATGCCCTTTCTCCTTTACAAGCAAAGTCTGCCCGGTGGGCGCGTGGGCATGATCGCCCAGAGCGGGGGGCTTGGTCATATCTACCTGGAGGGCCTTCCGGAAAACTCCGTGCGGCCGGGCAAGATGGTCAGCATGGGCAACAAGCTCCAACTCGATGAAACCGATTTTCTGCGGTATTTTCTGGGGGACGAAGCGACGGATATGGTGGTCGTTTATCTGGAGGGCTTCAAACGGGGCCGGGATTTCTTCCAGGCCGCCCTGTCCGCCTCCAAGCCCATTATCCTCCAGAAATCCAACCGCAATCCCCTGAGCGCCAGCATTGCCCGCTCCCACACGGCCGCCCTTTCGGCCAGCGATGATGTGGTCGATGGATCGTGCCGTCAGGCGGCCGTGATCCGGGTGGAGGACGAACAGGAGGCCATTGCCGCCGTCAAAATACTCCAGCAGCCCCTGATGAGGGGCAGGCGGCTGGCGGTTCTCTCCCGTTCCGGGGGCCATGCCGTCATTACCGCCGACGCCTGTTCCCAATACGGATTCGATCTCGTTCCCTTTCCCGAAAGTTTCTTTGAACGGCTCAATACCCTCTACACGCGGCGGGTCATCGCCCCGCAGAACCCTCTCGACCTCGGGGAAATATTCGATTACCGGATCTACGCCCGGATCCTCGAAGAGGCGCTGAAGCTCGACTGCGTCGATGGTGCCCTGTTCAATCACGTTTACCAGTCCCATTACGAGTCGGACATGTCGCGCACCTTCCTGGGGGAGCTGGATTCCCTGGTCCGCAAGTACAATAAGCCCGCCGCTGTGGCCGTCATCACCGATGCGGCGGAAACCATGGAAATCCTGAAAAGCTTTCCCGTATACACCAGCCCCTTGGCGGCCATAAAAGCCCTCCATATTTCGGCAACCTATGCGGAGCGAAAGGAGTTGAGGGACACCCGGGGCGAAGGGGGCGGCTTTTCCCTTTCCCCGCCATCCCTGCAGGAACGCCTGGCCGCCTTCATCGAGGAAAAACGCCATCCCCTGGCAGACGAATGTATCGACCTGTTGGAGGCGGCTGGTTTGAATTTTATCCGGAGCATCAAAATAAAACAGATCGGGGATCTGGAGGATGGGGCGATTTCTTTCCCCGTGGCGGTGAAGCTCCTGTCGAGCCAGGCGTCTCACAAGTCGGATGTCGGCGGGGTCCGGTTGAACCTGCCTGACCGGGATGCCCTTGGGAAGGCCCTGGAGGCGATCCGCACCTCGGTTTCGGAGCGTGCTCCGGACGTGTCCGTAGAGGGGTTTCTCGTTCAGGAAATGGTTGCCGAAGGCCAGGAATTTTTTGTCGGCGGCCGACAGGATCCGGTTTTCGGACCGGTCGTCGTGGCCGGTCTGGGGGGAATTTTTCTGGAGATCTTCCGGGACACGGCCGTCCGCATTGCACCGGTGACAAGAAATGAAGCCCTGGACATGCTGAGCGGACTCCAGGCCTGGCCGATTCTCCAGGGCCGCCGGGGGCAGGCGCCCCGGGACGTGGAGGCGCTGGCGGATCTGATCTGCCGCGTCGCCGCTCTGCTTGTCGATGCCCCCCGGATCGCCGAGATCGACCTCAATCCGGTTTTCGTCCATCGCGCCGGCAGCGGAATTTCCCTTGCTGATTCCAGAATTCTTGTGGCTCTTGAAGAGGAAAACCAGCTGAAAAAACGGGAATGAGCCTTAAACGAGATCCGACAGTTTGGTCATTTTCAATACGCTCGCCACAGCCTCCAGGGTCACATCATAGGAAGTCTGCTGCGTTCGCAGCTTGATCGCCGCTTCTTGTGTGCTTCCCACTTCCTTTTCGGAGATCCTGTCATTGGCGTTCGTCATGAGTTGTTTCAAACGGTCTGATTTAAACTCCAGTTGCAGAGAACTGTTGGCCAGAGAAACCTCTTCAGCTTCCAGGGTTGAGAATGCCAGGGTGAAATTCTCCCCCAGATCCACTTCGTAATCCGGATCCGTGATGGCTTCACGGGTGGCTGTGATCGCCCGGCTCAGGACGGACAGGGCATTGCTGAAAATCTGCCCCCCGTTGCTGTTGAGGGATATGGAACTTCCCTCTCCGACCATGACGGTCTTCTCCATGGCGTTTCCCTTGTAGGAAGCGAAAGCGGCCACCGGATCGCCACCGATGCCGGTAGCCGTCACCCGGAAGCCGTAATCGCCGTCAAGGCCGACAGCCGGAGTCCACGAAACCGTGTTCGCCCCCTTGACCCAGGGCTGGGCAGGGGTGATGGTCTGGACGACCGTGCCGTTGGAATCGGTAATTTCTATCGTCACATTGGAAGCGGCATCTGCCAGATCGAAGGCGATGTCCTTTCCGACCCCGGCGGTAACCGTTGTGCTGAAATCGGGTGAAAAGGGCTGGGTGTCGCTGAAGCTTCCGCTGAACATGTAGCCGCCCCCGTATTTCGAATTGGCAAGATCCACGACCTGGTCGTAAAGGTCTTCCAGCACCTCCAGGTACCCCTCTTTTGCGGCCTTATCGGCCGTTGACAGGGAGTACATGATGCCCTGGGCCGTTTCTAAAAAACGGCCGGTCGTCTCCAGGGTTGTGCTGCTCGTTTTGATCCATGTCGTTGCCTGGGTGATGTTCAGCTCATACTGCCCGAAAAGCGACAATGTCGTGCGGTCCGACAGAATCTGTCCCGCAGCGGAAGGGTCATCCGACGGCTTGTTGATCTGCTTTCCCGACGCGACGATGTTCGATAGGTCGTTGAGCCTTCCCATCTGCTTTTCCGTCCAGTACAACATGTTGTTCACCATCATGCTGCGGGTGATTCTCATGATTCCCTCCCGTATTGTTCAGCATCCACCGGCCTTCCCGGGATCAGCCGCCGGCTCCGTCATGCCCGCGGCTTCAGCCCATGGCAGGATTTCGATCAATCCATCGTGGCGATGAGCGTCTGCATCATTTCATCAAAGACGGTCATAAGCTTCGCCGCCGCATCGTAAGCGTTCTGATACAGGACCAGCCTGGCCATCTCTTCGTCCACGGATACCCCGGAGACCGACAGGCATTGATTTGTGTAAAAAGTCTGGGCATTCGACAGGCCTTCGTTGTCGATCTCCGCGGCTTGGACCGCCGAGCCGATGTTTCCTACCATGGCGTTGAAATAGTCGCTGTAGGTTGAGGTTCCGTTCATGAGAAAACTGGTCTGAAGCTCAGCGATTGCTTCCGCGTTGGCGCTGCCTCCAGTGCCGCCCCCTGCGGATGCTGCGGCGATTTTTCCCGGATCATTCAGGATAGCCGCCTGGACCTTCATGTCCGCCGCACCGGTCCCCGAAAAAAAGGCGGCGCCTGAACTTCCGTAAAGGTCATACCCGCCTTGATGAAGCGTATTGATCTGGTCCATCATGCTCACGGCCAATGCGTCCAATTGATCCTGGTACGATGCAAGCTCATTTCGCGCCTCCAGATACCCTGCCAGCTTCCCGCGCGTCACGGATTGCGTGACAACGATCGAATTCCCTTCCGTGTCCAGCCAGGTGACATCCAGAAGGCCGGTGTTTGCGTCTTTCTCAGCAGATAACATCCATGTGCTCGTCCCTTCCACAAGGGGTTTCCCATTGGCCATCTGAACATTGATCTGGCCGGCATCATTCGTGGAAATGTTTATTTCTGCGAGGGAAGACAGCTCCTGAACCAGGCTGTCCAGATGGTCGCGCACGCTGTTGGCGCTGAGACCGGAGGCCTCCATGGCGATGATCTTCTGGTTGGTGTCCGAAATTTGCCGGGTGAGTTTGTTGATTTCCTCCACCGTTTCATGGATGCCGTCGTCCATTTTCAAAGAAATTGCCGACAGGTCTGAGCTTGTGCTGTTGAAGGTCTTTGCGAGGGTGTCGGAAGAGGAGGCTAGAACGGAACGCGCCGTTGGGCTGGAGGGATCGTTGACCAGGCCTTGCCAGGCGTTCCAGAATTGGCTCATGGCCTTGGAAAGGCCGGTGTTCTCGGAATCCGTGAATACGGCTTCGATGGCTCTGAACATCTCCACTTCAACATTCGATTTCCCGAGATCCTGGCTGGCGCGGCGGAGCTGAGCCGTCAAAAAGGAATCGTATGCCCGTTTGATCGTTGAAACGTCCACGCCGTATCCCGTTCCGTCGGCAGCGAGCTTTTCCGAGATGACGGCGGTCTGTCTCGAATAACCGGCGGATTCGGCATTGGCGATATTCGTGCTTGTGACGTCAATCGCAGCGGAATAGGTGTTCAGGGCGCTCAATACAGAATAGATCGATCCCGATATCGAATTCATTGCTCATCTTCCCCTTCTATCTTTCCGAAACGTCCCAGGCCTTCAGCGGGCGTTAGGTCATGTTTACGGTGGTCTGCATGATTTCGCTTTCAGCCTTCATCAGTTTTGCACAGGCCTCGTAGGCCCGCTGTGCAATGACCAGATCAGCCATTTCCGCCGCCATGTCCACGTTGGAAACTTCAAGCGCCCCAGGGGTAATGCTTCCGTACTGATCCGTTCCCGCTGCGCCGATGACGGCTGCTCCCGAAGAACCCGTCGCGACGTAGAGGCTGTTGTCCACCTTATCCAAGCCGTCATTATTGGAGAAAAGGGCCAGTGCGACCTGGTACAGACTGCGGATTTCGCCGTTGGAGTAGTTTCCGGTGATGATTCCATCGTCGTTCACAGTGACGTTAGCCAGGGTTCCCGTGGCGTTCCCGTCCTGCGACGAGGCTGCGAGCCTGGAGTCGGAGGGGTATTGGGTCAGATCGGTGGCCGCAATGTCCCAGGTTATTGCCTGCGGAGTAGTCGCTCCGTTGGTCAAGGTTAAATTGATGGTCTTCGTACAGGCGGCTAAGTTTCCGTTATTATCGAATGTAATAGTTCCTCCTGAGACGGTTGATCCTAATCCTGCCGGGATGCCCGCTGCCCATGTCCACTGGTTGGCTGTGGCGGTTTTGGTAAAGGTGATTTCCATGGGGATTTTATTCCCAAGGGAATCATAGACCGAAACGGTCGTATCAAATGTTTCGGTAGCGGTGGTCCCCGAGTTGAGATTGAGCTGCGTGGATATTTCCGAAGTGGCCGTCGGCAGGATGGGCGCGGTGGAGAGTTGGATATCTCCTAAATTTCCAAGGGTCCCGTCTTCGTTGATGGCGTATCCCTGGACCGCCATCCTGTAATTGTTCACCAGCAGGCCGTCCTCGTCATATTGAAAGCTCCCGTCCCTGGTGTAGTAGGTCCCGTAGTCATCAGAAACGATGAAGAACCCCTCACCCGATATGGCAAGATCATTGGTGTTGCCCGTTTCGGTCAGATCCCCCTGCTCCCAGCAGGTGGTACTTCCCATGATCTTGACACCCTTTCCGGCCACAACGGAAGAAGCGGAATTCAGCGTCATCGTATTCGTAAGGACTTCCTTGAAAGATATGTTGTTCGATTTGTATGCCGTCGTTTCAACATTGGCCATATTATTGCTGATCTGTTCTATCTGGGAATGAAAGGCATTTAATCCCGTCAGGGTTGTATAAAATGAACTCATGATGTTCTCCTTCTCGTCTTTCTGGAAACGTTGATGTCCTAAGAACCGGTGACTTTTTATGATTCTGAAACCCCTGTTACGGAACCCGCGGCGACGTGATCCCCACCTTCTGTTATGAGGTAGGGAACACTGTCCTTGTAGACGACGCCGGTAACCAGGGATGTTTTTTCCGCAGAGGTTCCATCCGCATTTTTTTCGCCGGCATAGGTGATTGTTTTGCCAAGATAATCAACGGCCTGGGTATGGCTGAGGGTTTTCAGATAACCGTTGGTCGTGTTCAATTGCGACACCTGGGTGAGGGTGGCGAACTGGGTGGCCATCTCGCTGGTGCTGACCGGTTCCATGGGGTCCTGGTTCTTGAGCTCGGTGAGGAGAAGCCCCAGAAAATCCTCTGTTCTCATATCGTAGGCATTGCGGTTGGTGAGTTCTTTTGCTGATGAATCCGATGGGCTGACGGCGCTCGTAATCATTTTCTCCTCCTCGGCGATCTTCCCGTAACGGCAGCAGTCATTATCCGTAGAAGACCTTCTCGATTTTCAGTTTTTTGGCGTGAACAGAACAACGGAATGGATCCGGCCGGCTCTCGCTTTTCTTCCTTTTTTCCTTCAATCCGTTCTGAAGGTGCGTTGAGCAAAAGGGATGCCATCATAAATTGTCCGTTCGGGAAGGAGCCGAAGATCGGTCTGCGAGACAGGTTCAATGGAATGGATGACGGTGTTAACAGCTCATCACTATGAAGGATTTCAACATTTCCCTACTCCTTCAGGGGTAGGAAAATCCCTTTGTCGGCCTTTGACTCTGCCTTCCTTTCCCCTTTTTAGAATTATCAGGTTGTGACCCCGCAGGAAAAATATTCCATGAAAGGCACATTTTTCCCCTCCGAAACCTCCCTCGTGGGAGGGGAAATTTCCATTATACGACCAGCGACAAACGGTTGTATTGATCCGCCGAAGGATCCATGGAATTCCCGTAGATGTCCTTTCCCTGAAACTTGAACACGAGGTGCGAAAGGTCGACTGTCCCGTTGCCGGAAGCATTCTGGGTAACCTTGAAGCTGACCTTGGCGGACAGCGTTTTGGAATCGTAAATCACGTTGACGGGCCTTGCGGACAGGTCGATTTCTGTGGAACTCGTCTTGAAGCCCCAGTTGTAGAGACCGCCGGTCGATGTACTGGTGGACCTGCTGATGTCCCAGTTGGAGATGTTCTGGACGGAGGTCGTGTCCATCTCTTTGTCAAAGGCAAAGGATATCGTATAATTTTTGCTTTCGCCGGGTGTTTTAAGGGAGTTATCGAGGGTTGACACCCGGGTGCCCGGTCCTGAGGCGAGATTGAGCTGAGCGCTGTAGGCGGCAATGAACCTGGGGGCGGTATGTTCGTCGATCGTGAAATCCAGGTTGGAATAAAAATCGGAACCCCTTCCCGCGTTTGCGGCAAGAAATTCGAGCTCCTCATTTGCCCTGTCGATCTGCTTCGTCTCAGCATAAAGCAACCCAAGCTCATAATGGGCATTGGCAAAATCCTGCTCGATGGCCAGGGCCTTTCCCAGCTGCATTTCCGCTTCCTTGAATTTTCCCTGCTGCCGGTATGCCTGCCCCAGGGCATAATAGCCGGCGGTCTCCTTCGGGGACATCTGGATGACCCTTTGAAACTGCTCCTCCGCCTGATCAAACTTCTCCAAGGTCAGATAGGCCTGACCCAGGGCATAGTGAATCTCGCTGTCCGCCGGGTTTTTTTTGATGGCGTCGTTGTACTGCTGCAGCGCCTCCTCGTGCTTCCCCTCTGAAAACAGAAGGTTTCCAAGGCTGACGTTGAACCCGCTTTCCGTGGGGAATAAGGCGATGGCCTCGCGATAGGCCCTCATCGCGCCACGCACGTCGCCGTCGCTTTCGAGGGCAACCCCCAGATACTGGAAGGCATCGAGCGCGTTGTACGAATAGGGCTCAAAAGAAATGGCCAGCTTGAATTCCCGGGCAGCCCTCCTGTAGTCGCCGCTGGAATACGCATCAATGCCTCGCGACAGGGCCTGGCCGGAGATGAACTCCATATTGGCGGCCGTTGGCGTGGTCGAAGAAAAAAGAAGATCGGCATTGGTCTGCGTGGCGGCGGTTTGTATTTCCATGCTGATATTATCGGAACAAGCCCGGCAAACTTTAGAAAATAAAATGGCACCAATATTGCTCAATTCAGCAGTACCAGAGTGACTTTTTTCACAGATAAAGGGTTGAATCCCTGGTTTAAAACGGCTGCTTCAACCGTGATCTTCTTGAAGACATACTATCTCGGGGAAACGAAAACGTGTTTCATGACGTTTACAAAAACAAAACCGTATTGATCACTGGCCATACAGGCTTCAAGGGATCCTGGCTGGCCCTCTGGCTCAGGGAACTGGGCGCGGATGTCGTCGGATATTCCCTTGATCCTCCAAGCCAGCCCAACAATTTCGAGGCGACGAATCTCCGGGAAAAAATCACGGATATTCGCGGCGATATCCGTGATCTCGACCGGTTATTGGATACTTTCACCAGATATCAGCCGGAATTTGTCTTTCATCTTGCCGCTCAGCCCCTTGTGCGCTTTTCTTACCGGGAGCCGAAAATGACATTCGATGCGAATGTCGGCGGCACGGTGAACCTTTTGGAAGCTGTCCGCAACACCTCCAGCGTCAAAGTTTTGGTCAATGTCACCAGCGACAAATGCTATGCGGACAGGGACCGGGTCTGGGGCTACAGGGAATCTGACCCGCTGGGCGGTCCTGACCCCTACAGCGCCTCCAAGGGCTGCGCGGAACTGGTCTTCAATGCCTATTTGAAATCGTATTTTTCAAAAGGCGGCGGCCATGACAGGCCTATCGGTGCTGCCTCCGTCCGTGCGGGCAATGTGATCGGGGGAGGGGATTGGGCGGTGGACCGACTTGTTCCCGACTGCATTCGCTCTTTGAGCCGTCACCAACCCATCTTTCTCCGCAACCCACATTCCGTCAGGCCCTGGCAGCATGTCCTGGAAGCACTCGGCGGGTATCTTCTTCTTGGCGCCTGTCTTTCAAAAAATCCTGAAAAGTATTCCGGGGCCTGGAATTTTGGACCCGACGACGCAGGCCATCTGACAGTCCTCGCATTGACGGACCTCCTGATCAAATTCTGGGGAGAGGGCGTCCGGGTGGATATCTCCGATCCCGGATCACCTCATGAGGCGAAACTTCTCAGGCTGAATTGTGACAAGGCCCATGCCGAGCTCAGCTGGCACAATGTTCTTTCCGTTGACACGTGTATCCGAATGACGGTCCAATGGTACCGGAACTACTACCGGCAAGGGCAGGACCGCGATCTTTCCGCTCTCTGCATTGAACAGATCCGGGACTACATGAATCAGGCCGCCGGAAAGCATCCGGATCCGGACGTTGAGGCAATTCTCTCCGGGGCGGTGGTGTATTCATGAGAACTGCTGAAGAAATCCGTGCGGAAATTCTGGCCCTTGTCAAAGAATACCATCAGGTAAAGTTCGCCCCTAAAGTCTTCAATCCTGATGAGGAGATGGTTCACTATGCCGGACGGGTTTTCGATGAAGAGGAAATCGTGAATCTGGTCGATGCCGGCCTGGATTTCTACCTGACGGCCGGCCGTTATGCTCAACGCTTCGAGAGAGAGTTTGCCGATTATCTGGGGTTGTCCCATGCACGGCTTGTGAATTCCGGATCATCGGCCAATCTTTTGGCCCTGACCGCCCTGACGTCCCCCAGGCTCAAGGATCGCCGCCTGAAGCCGGGAGATGAAGTCCTGACCACGGCCTGCGCTTTTCCCACAACGGTCAACCCCATTGTGCAGAATCAACTGGTCCCCGTTTTTGTCGATGTGAACCTCGGCGACTACACCGCCATCCCCGAAAGACTTGCCGGGGCGATCGGTCCGAAGACCAGGGCCATTATGATGGCGCACACTCTGGGGGTCCCCTTTTGTCTCGACGCCGTCATGGATCTCGTGAAGAAGCACAGGCTCTGGCTCATTGAAGACAATTGCGACGCCCTGGGTTCGACCTACCGGGGGAAGCTGACGGGCACCTTCGGTCACCTCTCCACCTTCTCCTTCTACCCGGCCCATCACATCACAATGGGCGAAGGGGGGTGCGTCGCCACCAACAACGATGACCTGGCCCGCATCGTTCAATCCTTCCGTGATTGGGGGCGGGATTGCTGCTGTGGGGGGGGGGAAAGCAACCGTTGCGGAAGGCGCTTCAGCGGGCGGTTTGGTTCCCTGCCTTTCGGCTATGACCATAAATACGTATACAGCCACATCGGCTATAACCTGAAAGCCACAGATCTGCAGGCCGCCGTCGGTTGTGCGCAACTCGCGAAACTTGACCGGTTCGTCTCCGTGCGCAGAGAGAATTTTCTGAATCTGACCGGGAGGCTGCAGGAACACGGAGATCGCCTGTTCCTTCCCAGGGGCACGGAGAATTCCGAACCCTCCTGGTTCGGGTATGTCATCACGGTAAAGGATGAAGCCGGCTTTTCCCGAAACGACCTGACGGCCTTTCTGGAAGCCAACCGCATCGAGACGCGAAACCTCTTCAGCGGCAATCTCCTGCGTCACCCAGCCTATGAGAACGTAACGTGCCGCATTGCGGGGGACCTGACGAACACGGACCGTGTCATGAACAACACCTTCTTTATCGGCGTGTATCCGGGAATCGATGACAGGCATCTGAGTCATATCCAGACCGTGTTCGACCGCTTCATGGCCGGAGAGCGCATCTCTTGAGGAGGCCAATGATTCGAATGTTGACGGATACGGGCTGCCTGCAGCCAGTCGAGAGCGGAGAGTTTCTCAGGAAGAGGGTCCGGGGCTGCAGAAAAAATATGTTGGGGTGGAAGCCATGAAAGTCGTCATTTTAGCCGGCGGCATGGGCACGCGCATCGGTGAAGAATCACTCTTGAAGCCGAAGCCGATGATCGAAATCGGTGAGCGACCCATCCTGTGGCATATCATGAAGCATTATGCCCGGTATGGGTTCAATGAGTTCATCATCGCTCTGGGCTACAAGGGTGAGATGATCAAACGGTACTTTCTCGATTATTACACCTCAAATCGAGATCTTGCCGTATCGCTCGCGGACGGTTCCGTTCAGAGCCTCGGCAGCAATCGATGCGAATCCTGGAGCGTCCGGCTCATCGACACAGGGCGGTTCACTCTGACGGGCGGACGCCTAAAGCAGCTGGCCTCCCTGATCGATGAGGATCTTTTCATGATGACCTATGGTGACGGTGTCAGTGACGTAAATCTGGAGGCCCTGCTGAACTTTCACCGGGAGCACAGAGGCCTGGTCACCCTTACCGCCGTGCGGCCCCCGGCCCGCTTCGGCGCCCTGGAATTTGAAGGAGACAGGATCCGCCATTTCAAGGAAAAATCCACCCTTCATGAAGGGTGGATCAACGGGGGCTTCTTTGTGATGAGTATCGAAGCATTGGATTACATCGATGAAGATGTCATGTGGGAGCACGCCCCGATGGAAAAACTGGCGGAGGATGGGGAACTCTACGCTTACAGACACGAGGGATTCTGGCAGTGCATGGACACGGTCCGGGACCGCCAGTACCTGGAATCGCTGTGGAAAGCGAATAGCGCCCCCTGGAAGAGCTGGTGACATGAAATCTTCTCCTATCGCTGACGATCTAAATCATATTCTCAGCCATACGGCACCTCTATGGGAGGAGCTTCGGGATCAGAGGATTTTTGTGACCGGCGGAACGGGATTTTTCGGCTGCTGGCTTCTGGAAAGTTTTGCCTGGGCGAATGATCAGCTCCAGCTGAACGCTAAGGCGCTGGTTCTGTCGCGGAATCCGGAGGCCTTTGCACAAAGGGCACCGCATCTGTATCACCATCCGGCTGTTCAATTCTTGAAGGGAGACATTAAGGACTTTGCCTTCCCGGATGGCCCGTTCTCTCATCTGATTCACAGCGCTGTCTACCGGCCGGCCGATCATGAAAAACCAAGCGGCCTGTCCCTGGTTGACGAAATGATAAGCGGCACGAAACGGGTTCTTGAGTTCTGTGTTCGGGCAAAGATCAAAAAGATGCTTCTGGTAAGCACCGGTGCTGTTTATGGCGAGATTCCCGCCAATATGTCCGCGATTCCGGAAAATTGTTCCAATGCCTGTGACCCGGCGGACAGCTCCTGGGCCTATCATCATGGCAAGCGAATGGCGGAATCCTTAAGTGTGCTTTATGCGAAAGAAAATCGCTTTGAAGTACAGATCGCCAGGTGTTTTTCCTTTATCGGACCTTACCTGCAGCTCGAAAGATCCTTTGCCGTCACAGATTTCATCCGGGATGCCCTGTCAAAAAGATCCATTACGATCAAAAGCGATGGAAGCGCTGTACGCTCGTATCTCTATATGGCCGATCTTGCAATATGGTTATGGGCCATTCTGTTCAGAGGAGTTTCCTGCAGGCCGTATAACGTGGGATCCGAGTTTCCGATAACCGTCCGGTCAATAGCCGAGAGCATAGCCCAGGAATCCATTCCTCCCCTGGAGGTGGCTGCGCTGGGAAAATGGAGCGATGGTGTTGCCCAGGATTACTATGTGCCGGACACATCACGAGCTCAAGCGGAGATCGGACTATCCCAGACCATTCCCCTATCTGAAGCGATAACCAAGACAATGCGCTGGTATAGAAGTCATTATATCGGACAGGAGCGGAAACATTCATGCAAGGACGGCTGCTTCAGCAAGGCAACCGACAAATAAAGGAGAGCTGAGATGGCAGAGGTAAAAATAGGAAACACCCTGGTCGGTGATGGTCATCCCTGTTTTATCGTTGCGGAGATCGGCATCAACCACAACGGCGATATCGATATCGCCAAGAGATTGATCGATCTGGCCAAATTTTCAGGATGCGATGCGGTGAAATTTCAAAAGCGCACCATCGAAATCGTCTATACGCCGGAAGAACTGGCCAAACCTCGCGAAAGTCCCTTTGGAACGACAAACGGCGATTTGAAATACGGCCTGGAATTCGGGACTGAAGAATACGAGGAAATAGACCGGTATTGCAGAGAGAAGCGCATCCCCTGGTTTGCCTCCTGCTGGGACGAACGTTCCGTGGATTTTATCGAACGGTTCGATGTCCCCTGTTACAAAATCGCCTCTCCCAGTTTAACGGATGACGATCTCATCCGTTACACGCGATCCAGAGGAAAACCGGTCATCCTGTCAACAGGGATGAGTAGTTTGGAGCAGATTGACCACGCCGTCGACGTGCTCGGCAGGGAGGACCTGGTGCTATTACAGGCCACAAGCACGTATCCTGCTGAATATTCAGAGTTGAATCTGTCGGTGATTCCCCGACTCAAGAAATGCTATGGCGTACCTGTCGGATATTCCGGCCACGAGACAGGCATCCCCTCATCCGTTGCAGCGGCGGCTTTAGGCGCCTGTGTGGTGGAGCGTCATATTACCCTCGAGCGGGCCATGTGGGGATCGGATCAGGCGGCATCGCTGGGGCCCAGCGGAATCATAAAAATGGTGTCCAGCATTCGATTGGTGGAAATAGCCATGGGCGACGGCGCCAAAAAGGTTTTTGAAAGAGAAATGCCGATTCTCAGGAAGCTCAGGCGCAAGGAGTATGTCTTTGCATAGAATAAGAGCGGTCGCATTGGATGTGGATGGCGTATTGACGGATGGGACCTTTATCTGGGGACAGAATGGCGAGGAGTACAAAAAGTTCTCCTTTCTTGATGTCATGGGCATTTCCATGGGGAGAAGGGCCGGTTTGATCTTCGCCTTGATATCCGGTGAAGACAATCCCCTGATTGACCGGTACGCCTGGAAAATGGGGATCGGCGACATTTATAAAGGCTGCAAGGACAAGAAGACGGCTTTAATCCATTTTGCACAAAAGAACGGCATCCCCTTGGAGGAGATTTGTTTTATGGGTGACGACCTCAACGACGTGTCTGCCATGGAATCGGCGGGACTGGCAGCGGCGCCGTGCTCTGCTCACGAAACGGCCCGAAAAAGGGCAAAAATGGTTACTCGCCATGGAGGTGGACAGGGTGCGGTTCGAGAGCTGATCGATCTCATCTTGTCAAGCAGGGAAGGGGAAGCATCATGAAACTGTCGGACTATGTCATTCAGTTTATTGCAAAGCAGGGTGTCGGGCATGTCTTCATGCTTCCCGGTGGCGGTGCGATGCATTTGAATGATTCCCTCGGAAGCCATCCCGGCATCGGCTATGTCTGCATGCTCCACGAGCAGTCAGCGGCCATTGCCGCTGAAGCCTATGCGCGCGTCACAAACAATCTGGGCGTCGCCATCGTAACCACAGGCCCTGGAGGGACCAACGCCTTAACAGGCGTGGCCGGTGCTTGGCTTGACTCAACACCCTGCCTGTTCTTTTCCGGACAGGTCAAGCGTGCTGATATGAAAAAAGATTCCGGTGTCAGGCAGTTCGGCGTGCAGGAAATCGACATTGTATCCCTTGTCCGATCCATCACCAAATATGCGGTGACCGTAACGGATCCCGCGACCATCCGCTATCATCTGGAGAAGGCTGCATACTTGGCCAGATCGGGTCGGCCGGGACCGGTCTGGATCGATATCCCGCTGGATGTCCAGGCGGCCGGGATTGACCCGGATGCGGTTGATGGATTCGATGCGGAGGAAGCCGATCAGGCCGTTGATCAGAACTCCCTCGAGTACAAGGTTTCTCAGGTTATCGATGCACTGAGTATGTCCAAACGGCCGGTGATTTTGGCCGGGAACGGGATAAGGCTCTCGGGGGTTCAGCCTGATTTCCTGAGACTGGTTGATCTTCTCGGAATGCCTGTCTTAACCACAAGGCTGGGGGTCGACTTAATCCCTGCCGCTCATGAACTGTGTTTCGGCATGCCGGGCTCCATTGCATCCCGCGCATCCAATTTCATCCTCCAGAATTCCGATTGCCTTCTCATCCTGGGAGCAAGGCTGGACATGGCCCTGATGGCCTATGCGCCTGAGAACCTTGCCAGAGGGGCAAAAAAGATCATGGTCAATATTGATCCCGCTGAGATCAACAAGGTGAACGACATCATCGATATTCCCGTCCGCACGGATGCTGGACTTTTCATCAAGGAATTCCTTCGGCAATCCGGTCGGAATACCTTCCCGAATCCAGAAGACTGGAAGCGGCGGTGCGGGGAATGGAAAGCCCGCTATCCTTTCGTTCTTCCCGGGCATCACGCCGGTACAGAGGGCATCAGCGTATACGCATTTTCCGACATCCTTTCAGAGGAGCTCTCCGGCGATCATATCGTTCTTCCAGGAAATGCCGGCAATTCCAGCGAACTGTTCCTCACGGCCTTCAAGGTCAAGGAAGGGCAGCGCGTTTTTCACAACAAAGGGACCGGGGCCATGGGTTTTTGCCAGCCTGCCGCCATCGGCGCATGCCTGGCCGGCGGAAAGAGGCCGACCGTCTGCATCGATGGAGATGGCGGCTTTCAGTTGAACATTCAGGAACTGGAAGTTGTCAGGCGATTGGAGCTGCCCATCACGTTTTTTGTTATGAACAACCGGGGTTATGGGTCCATCCGTTCCTCGCAGCAGGGTTATTTCGGCCGGCTGACCGGGGCGGACGCGCCAAGCGGCTTGACACTTCCCGATGTCGTTGACGTGGCCGGAGCTTACGGTCTCGATGCGGTGCGCATTTTTGATCCCAGCGATCTGAGGAAGCAAATCAGAGGCATTCTAAACAGGGAAGGACCGGTTGTGTGTGATGTGATGATTGTGCCTGATGAGGAGCGTGCGCCGAGGGTAACCTCCGTCCAGCAGCCGGATGGTTCGATGGCTTCACGGCCCCTGGAGGATATGTGGCCTTTTTTGAGCCGGGAGGAATATCGCTCCAACATGATCATTCAACCGGCTGATCTTTGAAATAACGGTGAAGCAGATCTATGGACATGAATGGTTTGACGGCGGATCTCTTAAAAAGACATGCCGATAAAAAAATCATCATCTTCGGCGCCGGCACCGGGGGACAGGCGCTGTACCGCTTCTTCGAGAGGGCTGGAGTCGAGGTCCTGTATTTTATCGACAATTATAAAAAGGGAAATCGAATGTTCGGAAAGGCCGTCAACTCGCCTTACGACATCCTCTACGAGAAGATCAGCGACATCCTGGTCGTGATCAGCGCCTGCCGGGACTGCCATGTTTTTCAAATCAAGGAGCAGTTGGTCGGACTTGGGTTGAAAGAGGGTGTCCACTTTGAGACGGTGATGTTTAATGATCTTTATGCCCCTCTGGACTATCTCGATCCCTTCCTGGGATACAACCGGGGGGGCGACCTCATGGGCTTCAAGATTTTCGGGAAAGATTCCGCCCGGGCAACAAGAATCGTCGTGCTGGGCGGTTCAACATCGGATCCGTCCTTTGGCGGCTATAAATCATGGCCGGAATATCTCCATGAGCAGTGCGTTCAATCTTCCTTGGATGCCGTCGTCTACAACGGGGCAATCGCCGGGTACTTTTCCGCGCAGGAAATGCTGAAATGCATCAGGGATTGCCTGACTCTCTCGCCTGATATCGTCATCACCTTTGACGGTTTCAACGATGCCGTTCTGGAGGTGCAACCGGAGTACCCCCTTTTTCATCCCTACTGTAAAAAGACTTTCGACACCATGTTCGAGGCGACAGCCAGAATCGACATCAGCATCAACCATGAATTGAAAGGCGTTACCCTTGGCTGTGAAAATCATGGGAACCGACCTCAACGCTGGTATCAAAACCTGAGGATTATCAGGGCGATCTGCCAGGAATTCAACATTCGATATCTCCCGTTTCTGCAGCCGACCTCGCTGTACCGTCAGGCTGAGGGGGTGGAAGACGACGGAAAAAAATCGGCAATCGAGCGTTTTTATGGAGAAGCGGCTCTCCTGGCGAGGCAATCCGGATTCATTCTTGATGCCACGTCCATCCTGGATGGAATAGACAGCGCATATGTGGATTTTGCCCATTACAGCGAGTCAGGAAACGAAGCCATTGCGCAATTTGTCTTTCAATTTGTCGGATATGATGAAGACTTCGCGCACCAGGCACATGGAGGCCGATGCGGCCCGGAGCAGGGGGATGCAGAGGCAGGCGACCTCGCCGTTACCCCGGGGCGCAATTCCTCCGGATATTTGGAGCCTACAGGAGAGCGTGCAAGATGAATGTGCTGGGAATATCCGCCTATTATCATGACAGCGCCGCTTCGCTGATCAGGGATGGAGAGATCGTGGCAGCCGCCCAGGAGGAACGGTTTACCAGAAGAAAGCATGATCACGGTCTCCCGGTGCAGGCCATCAATTTCTGCCTGGAAACCGGCGGATTGAAACCCCATGATCTTGACGCTGTCTGCTACTACGACAATCCCTTTCTGACCCTGGATCGGTGGCTGAAAAACTGTATCCAGGAGGGGGATGGCAGTAAAAAATTAATCGAGAAATCCTTCTCAAGTCTCTTTGCCGAAAGGCTTTGGGTGCATGACGCGATCCGCGAGACGCTCGGTTGCCTGGGAAAAAAGGGGAAGCTTTTCGTCTGCGAACACCATATTTCACATGCCGGTTCAGCATTTTATCCATCACCTTTTTCGAGTGCGGCGATTATGACCGTTGACGGCGTCGGCGAATGGGCTACGACAACCATCGGCGTGGGCAACAAGAACGAAGTGGAGATCCTCAGGCAGATCAGCTATCCGCATTCGCTGGGTCTGCTCTACAGCGCCATGACATACTTCTGCGGATTCAAGGTCAATTCCGGCGAATATAAGCTGATGGGGCTCGCCCCGTATGGAGAGCCAAAATATGTCGACCTGATCAAGGATCATTTAATCGAGATCAAGGAGGATGGCTCATACCGCCTCAATACAACGTATTTCGCCTTCACGAGGGATACGGCAATGACGGATGATTATTTCGGTGGACTCTTTGCCGGCCGGCGCCGGGAAGCCGATGCCCCCATTACCAGGCGCGAAATGGACCTGGCGGCATCTGTTCAGAACGTCACGGAAGAAGTCATCATCAGGATGGCAAAAACAGCAAAAAAAATAACCGGAGAAACCAAGCTGTGCCTGGCCGGCGGCGTTGCCCTCAACTGCGTGGCCAACGGGAAGCTGCTCAAGGAAAAGATCTTTGACGACCTCTGGATTCAACCGGCCGCCGGGGATGCCGGCGGTAGCCTGGGATGTGCTCTGTACTTCTATTATCACTGCTCAGGGAAGCAGCGCGCAACCGGAGTTCGCGATATGCAGAAAAACAGCTATCTCGGTCCCGGGTTCTCCCTGAATGAAATACAACACTATCTCGATTCGAACGGCATCACCTATCGCCTGTTTGGTGACAAGCAGGCGCTGGCGGCGGAAATCGCCGAACGGCTCGCCGACAACAACACCATCGGCCTGTTTTCAGGCAGGATGGAGTTCGGACCCCGGGCCCTGGGAAATCGCAGCATCATTGCCAACCCAATGACCGGCGGAATGCAGTCGAAGCTCAATGTCAAGATCAAGTTCCGGGAATCCTTCCGGCCCTTTGCCCCGACGGTTCTTTCCGAGTCCGTCAGCCGATACTTCGACCTGGATCAGGAGAGCCCCTACATGCTTCTGGTGGCCGAGGTCAAGGAGGGGCTGCGCAGATCCTTTGACCTGACAGAGCTGTTTGCTGAAAATGGGGATGACATGCTGCCGATCGTGAATAAGGAGAGATCGACCATTCCGGCGGTGACACACGTGGATTTTACGGCACGAGTCCAAACCATCAGCGAGGACGACAACCCTTTCTATTACGGCATCATCAAGGCCTTCGAAAGAATCACTGGCTGTTCCGTACTGGTGAACACCTCATTCAACGTTCGCGGTGAACCCATCGTCTGCTCTCCCCAGCAGGCCTATGCGTGCTTTATGCACACGGATCTGGATGTCCTGGTTCTGGAGAATTTTCTTATTCTGAAAAGCGATCAAAACCCGATGTTGCAAGGGATGGATTGGAGGAACGAATATGAGCCTGACTGATCAGGAAAGAACGAAAATTCATGAAATCGCATCCCGGCTGAACGGGAAAATCGCGAATGCCTTTCCCGATGCCGACGGCGGTTCCGATAGTTATTTCAGAGACAGAATTGATTTGAAACTCTTTGAGCGACCCATGTTTGAATATGCCTTTGAGACTCCCATGGAACTGATGGGAGAACTTGAAGGAATGTGGAAATATCAGGATGCGGACTTCATGCGTGACTTTATGGCGGTCTGTACGGCTGCGGCGTTTAAATGCCGGCATGCACCGGCCGATGAGGAAGGGGCAAAAGGGATCTCCGCTTTCATCTATGAATTTTAGAGCTGCTCACGGGGCAGCACGGCTTGCGAAACGGAAAAAATCCATGATGTCTCCTCCATGCCTCATCGTGCCTGCTTTGAATTGAACGAAGAACGGAAAATTTTATGTTTGAACAGCCAATGATCCCGGGAAAAAAGGCCAAATCGAAGGTCATTGTCTTCGGGATCGGCCAATTTTTCCATACCTTGAAAGATGATCTGTTTGAAACCTATGACGTCGTTGCCCTCATGGATAACGATGAACAGAAACAAGGCGTTCTCGTTAACGGCGCAGAGGTCGTTCATCCCGGAGAAATCCGGAACTACGCTTTTGACAGCGTGATCATCACCATCATCCTTCACCAGGAGCAGGTGGTCAGGCAACTTCTTGGCCTGGGCGTCCGTAAAGAGAAGATTGTTTTAGCTGCCAATTTTTTGATGAAGAACGATGAAGGCAATCTCTATGAATATTATATTGATGACCAGTCCGGCATTTCCCTGAGATACACTGTGACAAAAGGCACCATTGTTCCTGTTGAAAAAAATAATTTCACATTTCTCGTTCCGTCTCATGACGCGGTCATCGCGTCCTCTCTGATCAACAGCGGAGCGTTCTCTCAAAAAGAACTGGATGCCTTTTTCGGTTTGGCCGGAACATATTTCGGCGCCAGAAGGGGCGTTTTCCTGGACGTTGGCGCCAACATCGGCACCACCAGTCTGGCAGCGGCAAAAAATGATCATGTGTCCCATGTGATAGCGATCGAGCCATCCAGCGACAATTTTGCCCTCTTGCAGTGCAACATTTACCTGAACAAACTCCATGGCAAGATCAGAGCCATTCACGCCGCCGCTTCCAATTCGAATGATCCTGTCGATCTGCTCCTGTCACCGGACTCATCGGGAGATCATCGGGTGAGAAACAGCGCGGCTCGTGCTCCGGATTCAAAGGTGGAACGGATTGTGGCCGTAACGATCGATGACGTGGCGAAAGATTGCGCCGATGATGTCGCATTTATGTGGATTGATGTTCAAGGCTATGAATATTTCGTCCTCCGGGGAGCGGAGCGGCTGTTATCCCGTTTCGGGAAATTGGCCGTACAAATGGAATTCTGGCCGTATGGCCTGGAGGAGACAAACACGACGGAGCTCCTGTGCCGGTTCTGCAAGGATCATTTCTCGAGATATGTCGATGTTCGGGAATACCTGAATGTCCAGGGCGAAAGCGTTCACAGCATTTCGGAGATCGATCTTCTGCCAACGCGGTACAGGGATACGTATACGGACATATTTCTCATCCCCTGAACAGATCGGAGAACCATGGGTACGCATTCAGAAAAGGGCAACAGGGATTACCGGAAGGATCTTGCCGCCTATCTGGACACGGTCAGGGACCAGGGGCGGAATTATCTGGAGGCTGCCCTTCAAGATCTCCGGCGATCAAAACATGTCTGCCTGTTCGGCATCGGGAAAACATTTCACCCGGTGATGGACACGTTGAGGAATCATGCAGGCGTTCAAATCAACCTGCTCTCAGATAACGATCCGTCCAAATGGGGGAAATCTTATCCCGGGAATTTGATCTGCATGTCACCTCATGATCTCGAAGCCTACAAGGGGCAGGTTGCCGTTGTTCTAGTCACTCAATATTATGGGGAGATCTACGAACAATTGAGAAACAGTGGGTTCAACCCCATACATGTTCTGATGGTCTTTCGGCTCCTTTACGGCGATTTTTTCAAAAGCAAGGGCAATATCGATACGATAGCGGAAAAAACCCTGGCGCTGCTCGAGATATTGGAAGACGAGGAATCGAAGGAAGTGCTGCTTACCCTTGTCCACAACTGGTTCGATTTCAGCATGGACGATGCCGGCTATGGGGGAATCTGTTCCGGCCATCCCTATTATCCCGAGGGGATTATTTCGTTGGGCGAGCAGGAGATCTTTGTGGATGCCGGTGCATACGATGGCGATACGTTGATGGAATTTTTGGACAGGACCGGGGGAAAATTCGCTAAAATCTTCTCGTTCGAACTGGACAAGGACAATTTCCTCCGGCTGGAGCATACCGTCGATGAGCTGGAGGCGTCGATACGCGATAAAATAACGCTGTGCCCCGTCGGACTCGCGGATGAAGAAAAGGAGATCCGTTACGAAAAGGGAGGCGGGCAGGGGCTGAATTCCTGTGTCATTGAAGGCGGCCGTGGAATGAATGTCGGTCGGATTGCCAGGTTGTCGGAACTTTTAAAAGGCGAAGCGGTGACGTTCATGAAAATGGATATCGAGGGGTTCGAGATGAAAGCCTTGCGCGGAGCTGAGGAGATGATCAGAAGGCACAGGCCGAAGCTTGCCGTCTGTGTTTATCACAGGCCTGAACACTTGTGGGAGGTGCCGTTATTCCTGAAGAAAACGGTTCCAGACTATAAGCTTTACCTGAGGCATCATGGAATTCTCGAATATGACACCGTATGCTACGCGGTGCCGTAAGCTCCGGATTGATGGATGCATGATGGCGAGGGGCATTACGATATCACGGAAAGGGATCTCTTCGTGAGAGATTATCAAAAAGAAATGGCGTCCTATCTGGACGGCTTGAAGGCCGGAAGGGAGGATCGCCTGGACCGGGCCATCGAGAGAATTCGGGAGTCCAGATATGTCTGCGTCTTTGGTGCCGGCATGACGTCGCACCGTATCGTGTTCCTGCTCCGCTCGCTTTTCGCTCTAAGAATCGACTTCATGTGCGACAACGATGCGGCGAAATGGGGAAAGTGTTTTTACGGGGACCTTGTCTGCCTTTCCCCCGCGGAGCTCCGGAAGCACCGGGCCGAGGTCGCCGTCATTGTCGCATCGATCTTCTGGGAACCCATCTATGCGCAGCTTTGTGAAATGGATTTTGATCAAATCTATGTATTCGGGGAATATCGGCTGGCCAACCGCGACTTTCTCCACGACAGGGACAATCTTCCCGCCATCAGGAAAAACGTTCTGCACCTGATGGAGATCCTGGAGGATGACCACTCCAGAGGCATTCTGAACGTCTTGATCCGAAACTGGTTCGATCCGGACTTTTCCGGGGCCGTTTTGAAAGCCATCTGCACGGGAGATTCCCATTATCCCATGGGGATTATTGATTTGACGGATCAGGAATCCTTTGTCGATGCCGGTGCATACAACGGCGACACCCTGTTGGAATTTATCGATCGAACCAGGGGCTCGTTCGAGGAGATCCATGCCTTCGAATTGGATCAAGGAAACTTCAAGGCCCTGGAGAGCACCGTGAACCGCCTGGACGGTCAAACCAGGGACAAAATTCACTTATATCCCTGCGGCGTCTGGAACGAAGAAAAGATGATCGGCTACGAAGCGGGGTATCGCAAGGGTGAAGATTCGCGCATCAGCGAAGCCGCCGGCGCCGTCAACGTGGCCAAAGTCGTGAGACTTTCCGATATGTTGAAGGATAGAAAAGTCACCTATCTCAACATGGACATCGAAGGCTCTGAAATGGAGGCATTGTCCGGGGCCGAGGAGCTGCTTGTACGGCAGAAACCCAGACTGGCCATCTCCATTTATCACAAGCCCCGGCATCTGTGGGAGATTCCCCTCTATCTGAAGCGCCTGGTGCCTGAGTACAAGATATACATCAGGCATCATGCCGTTTTGGATTGCGAGACGATTTGCTATGCCACCATTTAACAGGGCTTCCATGATCGGGGATTTACGTGATGAGAGAGTTGAAGGCCGCTGGAAAAAATGCATGGGCAGCGGGGCAGACCGAGGAACGGATGAAAGATTATAAAAAAGAGATTGAACAGCTGCTGGACCAAGTGGGGGAGCAGAAACCGGATCCCGTGGCGGAGATCCTCGAGCGCATAAACGGTTCAAAATATGTCTGCGTTTTCGGTCTGGGCACGATATCCCATCCGATCGTTGCCGCGATCAGAAATTTCACGACGCTCCAAATAGATTTTGTCTGTGACAACGATCCGGCCAAATGGGGAACCTATTACCATCAGAATCTGAAATGCCTTTCGCCCGATGAACTGGCTGGATTCGGCAATGATGTTGCCGTGCTCATCGCGACGCAATCGTACCGCGAGATCCACGAACAGCTCAAAAAGAGGGGTTTGAACAATATACATGTCATGACGGAATATCGATTGCTGAATCAAGCCTACCTCCAGCGCCCGGAAAACCTTGAAGTCATCAGGCGCAACGCCGTCAGGATGGTGGATCTGTTGAGCGACGAGCAATCCAGAAGGATTTTATTGGTCCTGATCAGCAACTGGTTTCGTTTTTCTATCGAAGGTGCCGGCTACCGCGGTATCTTTTCCAGGGACCAGTATTATCCGTCTGATATTATACAGTTGCGGCCCGATGAAGTCTTTGTGGATGCCGGGGCCTATAATGGCGACACGCTGCTGGAATTCGTGGACAGAAGCGGGAAGGAATTCAAATCCATCTTCGCCTTTGAGTTGGACAGGAACAATTTTACGGACCTGGAAAGAGCCTGCGGCCAATTGGAACCAGCGCTGAGGAACAAGATCGCATTGTACAATTGCGGTCTTTGGGATGAGCAGACAGAGATATCCTACAAAAGTGGCGAGGCCGGAAGTGAAAGCTCCTGTATGAATGTGATCGGTTCCCCCGGAGAAAGCGGCAGGGCTGTCCGGCTCTCCGATATCACGGGAGATGCCGAGGTGAGTTTCATCAAAATGGATATTGAAGGTTCTGAGTTAAAGGCTCTGCTGGGGGCTGAAGAAGTCATCAGGAATCAGAAACCGAAGCTTGCCGTCTGCGTGTATCACAGGCCGGAACACCTTTGGGAAATTCCCTCATACTTAAAGAGCCTCGTGCCCGAATATAGAATCTTTCTGAGGCACCATACAAACCTTGAGTATGAGACCGTATGTTATGCGGTTCCGTAAGAGATTGGAGTGGAGGATCCATGCAGGAAAAAGCGATCGAAGAAGCCAAGCGAACCAAACTGCGCCGTGAAAAGCCCGGCGTCTATGAGAAAATCATCCGGATCAGTGAACGCCATGCGCAGGGGATTGCCACACCCATCATCGATATTGCGTACAGCCATGCCTGCAATCTGAAGTGCCGGCATTGTTCGGCGGCCAGATTTGAAAATAAAGGGCGCAAACTGACCCCTGTCGACTTGAAAAACCTCAGTGATGAGGCGGATGCTCTCGGCCTGTGCCAGTTCAACCTCTCTGGCGGTGAGCCGCTGATTTTCAAGGATCTCGATGAAGTTATCGCTGCACTTCAACCGGACAAATTTCACCTCAGCATGAGTACCAACGGCCATTTTCTGACACCGGCCATGGCCAGGCACCTCAAGGCGATCGGCCTGGACAAGGTAAAGATCAGCATGGATGATTTTGACGAAAAGCTGCACGACGCCAACCGGGACCATCCCGGGGCCTACAGGAAGGCCTTGGATGCAATGATGAATGCCCGCGATGCGGATCTCAGCGTGGTGGTGCAGACGGTAGTGACTCACCAGAATTGCAGCACGGAAAGGACTCTTCAAATGGCGAGGTTCGCGCAGGAAAACGGCTTTTCTCTCGATGTCATGGTGGCGCGGGCCATCGGTGCGTGGGAGGGCAGACATGAGGTGCTGATCACGCCGGAAGATGCGGAGTTTCTCAGGAAGGCCCATGAGGAGTACCCGGTTCTGCACCGCGACACCTTTCCCTCGTACGGCATGGACAAGGGATGCGGCTGTGTCCATTCCACGCTGCACCTGACGCCGTACGGTGATGTCCTGCCCTGTGTGTTCATCCACATTTCCATCGGCAACATCTTTGAAGAACGTCTTGCGGACATCATCAGTCGCGGTCAGAGCATCAAGGTTTTCAACAGGTTCAATCGGCTTTGTCTGTCCGGCGAAAACAGGGGGTTTATTCAAAACTACATGACGAAATTTTATGGCAGACCCCTGCCGCTTCACTGGAGCGAAGCCTTTGAAAAGGAGGACTTTTTGTCATGAGGCAGGTGCGCGCATGATTAAATACACGGAACTGAAAAGCACCAATCGTCAGAACCTGATGGAAGTGCTGCCCCTTGCGAAGCCTTTTACCGTGCTCATCGAGCCTTCCAGCCTCTGCAATTTCAGGTGTATCCAGTGTTTCCAGAGCATCAGGGATGACTCCTACTTCACCGGAATCCGGGGCAACATGCCGATAGAGCGTTTCCAGGAGGTCATAAATCAACTGAAGGCATGGCGGGGGCCGAAGCTCAAGGTTTTGAAGCTCAGCCTGTACGGAGAGCCGCTCATCAACCCGGACTTCGGGAACATGCTGAGTATCGCGCGCCGTGCAGACATTGCCGAGCGGATTGAAACCACCACCAATGGCTCTCTTCTGAGCCGGGGCATCGCTGAACAGCTGGTGGAGCACCAACTGGACTATCTGAGGGTCTCAATCTATGCGTGCGACCAAAAACGGCACGAAACGGTTACCGGATCAGGGGCCAAGGTCAGCGCCATTCATGAAAATCTCCGCATCCTGCAGGAAATCAAGCAGTCCAGCCATTCCGAAAGGCCCTTTGTCGGGTGCAAAATGCTTGATTCCTACAGCGGGGAAAATGAACGGTTTATCCGCCTGTACCGGGATGTTGCCGATGAAGCGTACATTGACAAGCCGCATGCCTGGATCAAAGTGGAAAACGCGGATTTCATCAGGAATTATTATAACGACGGTGCAGACCAGGCAATGGCCGATCTCAGGCTCAGCAGGACGCGCCGTGTCGCCTGCCCCATGCCGTTCACCACGATGGCGGTCCGCAACAACGGCGACATCTCGCCCTGCTGTGTGGACTTTATCGGCGGCACGAATCTGGGAAATATAAATGACCGGAGTCTGCAGGAGCTCTGGAACTCCAGTCCCTGGTATGAGTTTCAGAAGATGCAGCTGGAAAACAGGAAGCATGAGAATTATTCCTGTGCTCGGTGTGACATCTACGCGAGCAGCCATTACACGCTGGACAACATTGACGGATTTCCTGTCGCGAATCTGCGCGGATCATTTTTTGGCCGGGGCTGTGGGCACCAGCCACCTCACGTCGTTGGGGAAGAAGAGTCGGCGTCCGATGATTTCCCGACGGATCATAAACAGGTGTGAAGATCAGGGAGAAGGAAATGGCAATTCGGGCATGCAGGGTGTGCGGACGGGAGTTGTTCAGAGGACCCCTGCTCCGGTATGAAAACATGCCGAAGGCCGCGCAGAACTTCCCGGCGGCGGCGGATCTGGCCGACGAGACGGGGCTGGACCTGGAGGTCTGTCAGTGCATGGGGTGCGGGTTGGTGCAGCTGAACGGCGAACCGGTCCCCTATTATCGGGAAGTGATACGGGCTGCCGTGGTCTCCGAGGCGATAAAAAAGGAGAAGGCACGGCAGTTTGCTGATTTCATCGGAAAGCATTCCCTTCGTGGAAAGAAAATGATCGAGATCGGCTGCGGACGGGGTGAGTTCCTTTCCCTGCTGTCGGCGCTGGAGGTTCAGGCCTATGGGCTGGAGTTCTCGGAAACGTCCGTCGCTGAGTGTCTCAAGGCCGGCCTGCATGTCGCCCGGGGCTATCCCGGCGGGTGTACGGGTTTGCTGGAAAACGGGCCCTTTGACGCGTTCCTGCTGTTGATGTTTTTAGAGCACATGCCCGATCCCAATGCGGCACTGAGGACCCTTTATGACAACCTTACGGATCAGGCCGTCGGCCTGGTTGAAGTGCCGAATTTCGACATGGTGCTGAAGAACGGACTATTCTCGGAATTTATCGGCGATCACCTTCTTTACTTTACGAGGGAGACTCTGCAGTCCACCCTGCAGCTAAACGGATTCGAATGGACAGGTTGTGAGGAACTTCGAAATGATTATGTCCTTTCCGCCGTTGTGAAAAAGCGTCCGCCATTGGACATCACCTATTTCCACAGGCATCAGGAGAAGATCACAGCCGAAGTGATGACCTATCTGAAACCATTCGCCGCAAAACGCGTAGCCGTCTGGGGAGCGGGACATCAGGCACTGGCCCTGATCGCGCTGACCGGCATTGCGGGAAGCATCCGGTATGTAGTGGATTCCGCGCCGTTCAAACAGGGAAGGTATACCCCGGCCACTCACCTGCCCGTTGTTGCCCCTGAGGCCCTGTTTGAGGATCCTGTGGATGCCGTTCTTGTCATTGCCGGCAGTTATTCCGACGAGGTGGCATGGAAGATCCGCCAGGAATGTAACCTGAAGATGCCGGTGGCCGTGTTGCGTGGTGATGGATTGGAACGAGTTTGATCCCGGCATTCAAGCCTTGCAATCCGGTGTTCTCCGGGATCTGAATGAGGAACTTCATGAAATGACTGATCACAATGATATTCATCATCCGGCTGCAGTGGCCGCCGGTCTTTCAGGCGGCAATCCCGTAACCTATGACGCCGCGCGCCTGAACGGCAGACCTGTGGAGCCATGCGCCGATGCGTCCGCTGCCGATGAAGGGGTAAGAATCAGCGGAGTGTCCACGGAGGCCTCCTCCAAGTCCGCTGATGCCCGGAAGGCCCGTGGAACATCGTTCCTGATCGGCAGAAAGCCGGCAATCCGGGTACTGGCCGCCGGCAGCAAATACGCATCCGGCAGTGCGAGACGGGGCTACGACTATGTCTGGTGGAATCTCTTTGATGCACTCAACCGCTTTGAGAATATTGAAGCGCATTTTTACGACTGCGCCGCCGAGGCGCGGCGCAGCGGTATTGAAGCCATGTGCGGGCAACTGGGAAACATCGTCCTCAAGGAAAAACCGGACATCCTCTTCTATGGCGGTTCTTCAGACGGCTTTGCAGAGTTTGTGCGTTCCTGTTTAAAGCGGATTACAGGTTCAACCGATACGCAGACCGTTCTCTGGATGAACGATCAAGAGGAACGGCAGGGGGGCGGGTTGGCGCTTTCGGAGGCGTGTGCGGATCTGATCGTCACCCTGTCGCCCGACTCCGCACAACGGTATGCCGCCGCAGGTTTCGGAAGAAAAATCATGATGTCCCAATGGGGATTCAATCCCTTCACCTACGCATTGCCGTTTTCGCCGAGAAGCCGGGGGATCAGCTTTTGCGGGACCGCAAAAGGCGATCGCTCAGAAATTATCAGGAAAATGAGGCAACACGGCCTGGCTGTCGGTACCTTTGGACCAGACTGGCAGGAGGATCTGACCCTGCCTTTAGCGGATATGGTGCGAATCTTCCGCCAATCCAGAATCAACCTGAACCTGAACGATATCGGTGATTTCGCAGCCAGGCAGATAAAGAAACGGACCTTTGAAGTTCCGGGCTGCCGAGGTTTTCTCTTGACCATTCCCGCCGGACATCTGGATGCATACTATGAACCCGGCAGAGAGGTCGCCGTCGCATCCTCTTTGGAGGAATTGATTGACAAATGCCGTTATTATCTGGTGCACGACAAGGAGCGTGAAGAAATCGCCCGTCGCGGTTATGAACGCACCCTGGCCGAACATACCTGGTCTCATCGGCTGAAGGATATGTTCGAGTGTCTCGGATTTGCCGCCATTCCCGGAGAGTCGGCGCCGGCCGGCACCAGAAACCCATACCCCGGCGTGTCAGATTTCCCGGGGGGCGAAGAGGCGGCGTCTCCAGGATGTTCCGATCCAAGGGGATGCACGGAAGAGTCCGTCACCCCTGAGGAAAGGGAAATCGAGACCAGCATCATCGTCCTGGCATTCAATAAACTGGAGTACACGAGGCAGTGTGTGGAAAGCATTCTGCACTATACGAACGGTTCGTACGAACTGTTGCTCGTTGACAACGGTTCTGCTGATGGAACGTTCGAGTACTTTGAGCGGGTAAAGGACTTTCATCCCGACACCCGTGTTATCAGGCATTTTCAGAACAGGGTCGTGGAAGAAATCGGTATTCATGTGTTTTCGCTTGCCCGTGGGAAATATATCGCATGTGTGGCCAATGATGCCATCGTACACGAGGGCTGGCTCGAAAATTTTATTCGGCAGATGGAATCGGCGCCCGACATAGCCATGGTGGGGCCCCGTTCGAACAATGTAAGTGGTCCCCAGATGATGCCGACGGAGTACGACACGGTGGAGGCCTTTCATGCATTTGCCGACGAGTGGTGCAGACGGCACAAGGGGTCCAACTTCGTCATTCATCGAGTGGTTGGTGTCGCGAATATATTGAAAAAATCTGTTCTTGAGCGAATCGGCGGGTTTGATCCCGATCTCCCCACCAACGGCAGGGAGGGCGGCTACGGATTCAGCGATGATGATTTTTCCCTGCGGCTCACATTGGCAGGATACAGGATGCTCGTGGCCAATGATGTTTTTATCCATCATTTTGGCAGCGTAACGACAAGGCAGGATCGTCCGGATCTCTTCGGCGCCCCTCAGAATGTCAACAAGGAAAAATATCGCCGGAAGCTTCAGCAAAACGACCGGGTTTCCGTCGGGGCCGATGGGGTCATCAAGGTGAGACCCTACAGGCTGGATGAGGAGATCCCCGTTGATGAACGGACAGCCATTCGAACGCCCCGGGTCTGTTTCGTTGAAAAGGGGAGGGGGGGGAAAAAATCACGTGCCGAATATGGTTATGCCGCTTTAGCCAGAAAATATAACGGAGACATCATCCCGGGCCGCGGCGAAACGATCTCGGCGCTGATCCTGAAAGCCCTTGAAAAAAATGAATTCGATTTTTTGGTGCTGATCGATTCCCGCCTTGCCCCGTCTCCGGAAATTCTTTCCGCATTGACGGAATACGCCCTGTGCTATCCCGATGTCGCCGTGATGGTTCCCACAGGAAACTATGGGGCCCTTACTCATGCGCACAAACCGGATTCGGCTCCGGAAGTTGAGAGGATCCCTTATGCGGATCTATCCTTATGTGTCATCAACCTCAACGTTGTCCGTCCCCTGCGCATGGCACTTGCCCGATGTGAAAATGAAGAGGAATGGCCCTGGTTTTTCCAGAGGCGAATCCGGGGGGAAAGCTATTTCATCGCAAAAGCGAATAGCCTCGAAGTCAATGGCGATTGGACACGGTATGCCCATCCTTATGATGCCCTGCGGCTTCCGGAGCAACTCCTCGATGAGAAAAAATACGCGGAGGCCGGCGCCATTTACCGGGATGATCTTAGCAGAGACCCGGATTTTGCCGAAGCCTGTTATCAGCTTGCTTCGATTGCGGTAAAACAGAGGCGGTTGGAGGAGGCGATCGACCATGCCCGGCGGGCTTTGCAGGCGGATCCTCACCACATTCCTTCCCTGGTGCTTCTTTCCGGGATTTTTCTTGAACAGGGCGATTTTCAGAATGCAGCGGACACGGTGAGTCAGGCAAACTTCAAGCAGCCTGGCAACCCGGAAGTGAAGAAAATCGTATCCAGGTATGAAGAACAATTTAAAAGGCATCCCGAAGCGTTTCAGGAGAATCCGGACGGAGCGGCGACGTTCCCGACGCGGCGCGAAACCGTCAAAGGAAGCGTATCCATCGTCATCGTCACCCGGAATCGGCTGGATTTTACCAAAAAGTGCGTCAACAGCATCCGCAGGCACACGCGCCGGCCCTACGAGATCGTTTTTGTAGACAACGATTCCAAGGACAGCACGATGAAGTGGCTGAAACGTCAGGTCAAGGAAAATAAAGATTGTCGTCTCATTGAGAACAGGGAAAACGTCGGACTGATAAAAGGACGCAATCAGGGCATCAATGCCGCCCAAGGCGAATACATTGTGCTTCTGGATCAGGATGCCCTTGTCAGCCGGGGATGGCTGGATTCCATGCTGCAATGCCTCAACAGATGCTCCGCTGCCGGCATCGTCGGACCCATGACCAATCGCGGCGGCGGTATCCAGCAGGTCCTGGACGATTCTTATCGATCTGTCGATTTTCTGGATAAATACGCGGCAAAATTCATGGAGCGATACCGGCACCGACGGATTCCCTGCAGGTGCGTAGCCGGATTCTGTCTGCTGTTTAAGCGCTCGGTGGTCGAAAAGATCGGCCTTTTTGATGAAACTTTTGAGAGTGGGCATTTTGAAGACGAAGACTACTGCTTGAGAGCCGCTCTGGCCGATTATCGGAATTACATTGCCGGCGATGTTTTTGTCCACCGTCTTGAAGGCGGAAAATCCCATGGTGACAGACAGATTCTTAACAAAAAGTGGGAACTGGGTCCGGCCAGCCCCGAAGGAAAGAAGCTGGCGGTATTGAAAGCCACTGAGCTGGCTGGTGATCTGTACCAGAAGGGGAAGATGGGACAAGCCGTCGATACGCTCATCAACTGCATCAAGCTCATTCCCGATTCCAAGGAGGTTTATTTTGAACTGGTCAGGCTCTTTATGGAATCCGGACAGTTTTCCGAGGCATGGGACGTTGTCGGGACCATGCCCGAGGCCGTGAAAAATGACCTGAAGGGCCTTCAGTACGCGGGTTACACCCAGGAAGGCTTAGGGCTGGATGGCGAAGCGGCGGGATATGCGGAGAGAATCCTGCTGCAAAATGGCAGTTGCCCGGAGGCGCTGAATCTTAAAGGTGTTCTGGCCTATAAGAGCGGAGCAAAAGAAGAGGCCGTCGATTATTTTCGGGAGGCCGTTGAGGTGGATCCCGGTTATGGGGAGGCCTCTACAAACCTGGGCGTTCTTCTCTGGGGGATCGACGAGAAGGAGGAGGGCCTTGCCTGTCTGCGCAGGGGGTTCATGTTATCTCCAACGGTACCCGATTCGAGCTCCCTTTATTATTCCGCCATCTCTTCCCTGGGGCTGTTCCGCAATGCGGAGGCTGAATTCCGGGAAGCCGTTTCTCTGTATCCACAGAATAAAAACCTCGCTTTCTTATATATTGACATTCTTCTCCAACTGGGAAAGCTCAAGGAGGCCCTGCTGAAAATCGAAGACGCCCTCGCCTTGTTCGGCATTGACGAGGGCGTTTTGAACGCGGCCATGGCTGTGCGGGATAAGATCGGCCCATCGAAAATCGAGAACCCGTCAAAGAAAAGCACGCTGTCGCTTTGCATGATTGTGAAAAACGAAGAAAAGCACCTGGCCGCATGTTTGAGGAGCGTCCGGGATATCGTGGATGAAATGATTGTTGTGGATACCGGTTCAACGGACAGGACCATGGAGATCGCGAGGGTTTTCGGGGCAAAGGTATTTGAGGTTCCCTGGACGGGAGATTTTTCGGCGGCCCGCAATGCTTCGCTTGCCCAGGCGACCGGCGATTGGATTTTTGTGCTCGATGCCGATGAGGTCCTTTCTCCACGCGATTTTAAAGAACTGCGTACATTAATTGAAACGCCTTCCTCTTCCCCGGCAGCTTATCTGATTACCACCAGGAATTATGTGGAAAAATTTGGAATCATCGGTTGGACGGCGAATGACGGACAATATCCCGAGGAAATGGGAGCGGGATGGATCCCAAGCGCAAAGGTGCGGCTTTTCAAAAGAAGAAGCAATATCCGGTTCTCCAACCCCGTCCATGAACTGGTGGAGTATTCACTGCATCAAGCAAAGATCCCCATCCTCAGATCCAGTATCGTCGTCCATCACTACGGAAAACTGGACACGGAACGGGAGGGGATGAAAAGCAGAGAGTACTATCTGCTGGGCAGGATGAAGTATGAACGTGATCCGAAGAATATGAAATATGTCTACGAGTTGGCAAAGCAAGCCCAACTGCTGAAGAAATATGATGAAGCCGCCCGTCTTTGGCTGGAACTCCTGGATCTCTTGAGGGAAAACCCGGAGTCCGCGGGGTATAAAACCATTGCCGCCATATCCTGTGGAGATCCGTTGCCGGAGATATACATTCAGCTTGCCTCAGCTTACATCATGCTTGATCGTTGCGACGAGGCGCTGGAGCTTGCACGCAAAGCCATGAAAGAGTCCAGGATCAAGCTGCCAGCCTATGTAAATGTTTACGCCTATTGTGAAATGATCGCCGGCTCGCTGAACGCCGCTTCATCAGCGCTGGAAGAGCTGCTCCGGGACATGCCTGACTATCCCCCCGCGTTGTCTCTGATGGCGGTTATTCACTGCCTGGAAGACAAAGAGGAACAGGCCCGGGAATTGTCCCGGCAGTTAAGGCTGAAAGGGATTCCGCTATCAGCCACCTTGAAACATATCAGTGAAAAACTTTCCTCTTACGGGAAAAAGGATGAGGCGGAGCTCATCCTGAAATGGATGGCTGGAGCCTCGGGTTCGTACTGTAAAAATTCTCATGGCCTTGAGGCCGCTCAAATAAACGGGTCATGAAAAGAGGTGCCGTCATTCCACCGGGTTGCCGCGAAGTCCCGCAGCGATGTTCAGGTTGATCCTGATGAGCATGTCCAGCTTTTCCGGTGACGGGAACGCCATGACTTCAAACGTCCGCTTGTCGACAACAAGGCTCAGAGTCAGCAGGTCCTTCTTCAACTGTGTCGGCAGGGGGTTGTCCTCCTTTGCAAGTTCACCCTGAAGAATCGTCCAGATCCGCTGGTTGATCTGAAGCGCGTTCAATCGTTTCCCGTCCCTGTCCTCGGAATCCCAGTCGACCTGGCATTTTCTGAGCTTCAATGCCGCATTTGTGAGCGCCAGAGCTTCAATCTCACGTCCGGAAAGAGTTTCCTTCTGAGCCGCCCTGTATGCTTCAATTTGCGCTGCGTACACGATTCAAGACCTCCTGTTCATAATCCATTAGTTTTCTCGCAGCCTTGAGGGCCTGGTAGTATTCATTTTTAAGCAGGTGTTCACTGATGACGCCGACATGTTCGGCCGTGCTCGGTACGGCCTTGACGAGTTCCCTGACCAGGTCCCAGAAGGTTTTGTGGTATGCCGCCAGGTTCTTCCCACCATCGATGTACATCATCTGAATGGCCAGATAAATCTGGCTGCAATAACTCTTGGCATCATCAATCCGCAGAATGTCCTTTTCCCGCAGAATCATGACCCGGTTTTCAATAACAAATTCGGAGTGGCTCTTCCCGTTTGTGATGACCGCGCCGTTGAGGATCATTTTCTCTTGTGGTTTAAGACGTATTTTAAGCGCCATGGGAAGTCTATACCTCTATATCCAGGATTGAACCGGGTTGCTTGCCTTTCAGAGATGGCTGTCCCCTCCCGGTTGATTGATCATGGAAAGCAAAAATCTCACCATTGGCTCCAGATAGCTCCGAAGCGGTTGTCTTCTCCCTCGAGATATTGTCGGGGGCCGTCGACGAGGTGCTCTTCCCCTGCGAGGGTTCCTGGACGGCCTCTTCCATTCCTCCCGCTTTCTTGATGAGATCAAGGCGCTGGTACGTGGCTATCGGGAAAAAAGGGGGATAATGAACAACGGTTGGATCCGATTCCAGGTCCTCTTTTCTGAGGCTGTTGTCAAGAGGACTTGCCTCTTGGGGCCGCCGTCCGAAGGCAGCCGGCTCATTCGGAAACCTTTTGCCGACACGCGGTGCATCCCTGGAGGGGGCTCCCCGTGAGAAACCGGGGTTCTCTTCGCCGACAGGGTTCACTACGTTCTGCAGGCCCTGTAATTTATGAACGCTATGGATATTCATCGTGCTACCCACGAATGGCGGAGTCGGCCGGAGCGGAATTCTTCCTCCCCGGCCAATCCGCGCCTGTTAGTCGTTCTTTGTTAGAAAAGTTTCAGAACAG
>MVRU01000022.1 GCA_002067745.1 Syntrophus sp. PtaU1.Bin005 | reverse complement strand
TTCCTGAATCCGCCTCATGTCCGGGTAGAACCCCATGGAAAGCATGCGGTCCGCCTCATCGAAGACGAGAATCGATAGCCTCTTAAGGGACAACGAGCCCCTCATCAGGTGGTCCAGGATCCTTCCCGGCGTTCCAATAACGAGTTGCGCCCCTCCCCGGAAAGCTTCCAGTTGGAGAGTATACCCCACGCCCCCGTAAGCTACGGCGGTCCGGATTCCCGAATTCCCGCTCAGCAGAAGGGCCTCTTTTGAAACCTGAAGGGCCAACTCCCGCGTCGGAACGAGGATCAGGGCCTGGCAGAAGGCATCCCGAGGGTTGATACGCTCCAGGATGGGCAGGAGATAGGCGCCCGTTTTGCCGCTGCCTGTTTTGGACTGGATCATGAGATCCCGTCCGGCCAGGATGTAGGGCATCGCCTTTGCCTGGACCTCCATCAGTGAAGTCCAGCCGGCGTTGGCTGCGGCGGCCTGCATGGTCGGAGACAATTCTTCGAGACGGACCTCCGCCAGGGTGTCGGCCGGCTCCAGGACCGGCTCTTCCCGGTCGGGATTCAAGTTACTCTCTTTTGACTCTGTGAATTCGGGTTCAGAATTTTCCAGGTTGGGTTCCATAGGCATCCTTGGCAGCTATCGTTTCACTTTCTTTGAGGTTTATTGGGATATCATTTTTCAACGAGTGATCATGTCACCAAATCCGACAACATTCAATATCTAATTTTGCATCTCCCGCGCGTGAACGATGGGCCGGCTGCAGGGGCGGCAGTGGGCTGCTCAATGTTTATTCCAATTCGGATTCAAAGGTGGTATCTAAGGCGCCAGGCTTGAAGAGAACCGGCGCGGGAGCCGATGCGCCGGTCGAGCATGACGAAAACCTGCTGTTGACCGCCACACAGGGCGGAACGAAAAAATAGAGGGGTGTTGGGGGACCGATGGTGCAGTTTAACGCCTTGCTGGCGGCTTTCCTGATCGTGTTTCTTCTCCGTGTTTTGCTGAGAGAGGGCTTAACCCTCTTGAATATCCGCCATCTGCAGCGCCATGGACGGCGCGTCCCGGAAATGCTTCACGGCGAAATCGATGAGGGCACCCTTTCCCGGATGACGGATTATACGGTGGAGTCATCCCGATTGGCCACGTTGGAGGAAATCGCCGGCGACCTGTTGACGCTGGCCGTTCTCTTCTGCGGCGTTCTGCCCTGGCTGACCGGCGCCCTTGCCGGCATGCAGCTTCCCTTTGTCCTGTCAGGCCTTGTCTTCTTCGGCACCCTGGCGCTGGCCGGCGGCATGTTCGGCCTCCCCTTCGACCTCTACCGAATCTTCGGGATCGAAAAGCACTACGGATTCACCACCATGACCTTCCGGCTATGGCTGGCAGACCTCCTGAAAAACTTCGCCATTTCCACGATCCTCATGGGCCTGCTGGGGGGAGCCTTCCTGTCGCTGCTCCACTACGCCGAGAAATCCTGGTGGATCTGGTCCTGGCTTGTGTTCGCGTCCTTTCAGTTGCTCATGTTATGGCTTTATCCGGTGGTGATCGCCCCCCTGTTCAACCGCTACGAACCGATCCAGGATACGGATTTGAAAGAGGCCGTGATGGATCTGGCGAATCGGGCCGGGCTCGAGATATCGGGAATTTATCAGGTTGATGAAGGCAAGCGGAGCCGCCACACCAACGCGTATTTCACCGGCCTGGGAAAAACCCGGCGGATCGTCCTGTACGACACCCTTCTCGCTTCTTCCACGCAGCAGGAAATTCTGTCCGTCCTGGCTCATGAAATCGGGCACTGGAAAAAACGGCACATCCTCAAGCAGCTGATCTTCATGGAAGCCGCCTCGCTGGGGATGTTCTACCTGTTCTCCCGCCTGCTGGACTGGCCCCTGCTCTATGCCACCTTCGGCTTTCCGCAGCCCGTGACGTACGCCGGGCTTCTGCTCATCGGAATCCTGACGGGCCCCCTGTTCTTTTTTCTAAGCCCCCTTGCCGCCGCGGTGCTCCGCCGGTTCGAGCGGGAAGCGGACGACTTCAGCCGGGCCATCCTGGGCACATCAGCCCCCATGGTTTCGGCCCTGAAGCGCCTGGCCAGGGACAACCTGTCCAATCTCTTTCCTCATCCCCTGTACGTTGCGTTTCACTATTCCCACCCGCCGCTTCTGGAACGGATTACCCGCCTGATGCCCCGGCAGCCGTGAACCGGAAAACGATCCGCCCATGCCTGGAAAAGGCGGGACCTTCAAGGCTTTCCTGCCGCGGGCGACCGGCTTTTGCGGTCCGACGGTGTTCGATGAACTTGATTTTTCACATCCAAGCACTAAAATATCCCCACACATTTCGATGATGCGAGGAGAAGTCATGCCGATTTACGAATTCTACTGCCCGCAGTGCAACACGGTTTACAATTTTTTTTCTCGAAGGGTCGACACGGAAACGATTCCCAGCTGTCCCACCTGCAAAACGGTTCCCCTGACGCGCCAGATGTCGGTGTTTGCCAGAATAACACGCGGCCGCGAGGAGCCGTCGGAAGACGATATGCCCCCCATCGACGAAAGCCGGATGGAAAAGGCGATGAACATGCTGGCCGGCGAGATGGACGGAATCGATGAGGAGGATCCCCGCCAGGCGGTCCGCCTGATGCGGAAGCTGTCCGACCTGACGGGCCTTCAGCTGGGAGACGGCATGGAAGAAGCCCTGAGCCGGATGGAGCGGGGTGAAGATCCGGAACAGATCGAACAGGAAATGGCTGACCTCCTGGATTCGGAAGATCCGTTCACCCTCGCGCAGAAAACGACCAGGGGAACCAGCCGGCGCGCTCAGCCCAGGGTGGATGAAACGCTCTACGATCTGTGACGGTGAAAGTCTGCATGTTCACCAATATATCCATCCCGCAGATCGGAGGGGTCGCCCGATCCGTTCTGACGCTGGCGGCAGGCCGCCCTTCAAACGGCGCCCGCCTTCTGCAGCCGGCTGTGCGCCTCCAGGATGACGGAGTTCTATGCAACCATCCTGGACGCATATTCATCCGAAACCGGCAATGACGATGCCCTCAGCCCCCGGGACACGCTCCTCGGCTAACCGGTCAGACCGATCAGGAGGGCTCCCGTCACCATGAGCGTGGCTCCCGTCATCCTTTCCCCGATCTTTTCTTCCCGAAACCACCAGGCTCCGTACAGCACGCCGAACAGGAGGCTGGTCCTCTTCAGCGCGATCATGTAAGCCGCCTGGGTCAACGAAATAGCCAGCATGTGGCTGAAGATCGTCACGGCCACCATTCCGCCAAGAACCAGTGCCATTCCAGGATTCCGCGTTCTCAGGATCCTGTCCGGCCTCTTCCCCGTGAAGGCCAGGCCCGCCAACATCAGCGCCGTGAGGATCAGATAATAAACAATGCCGAAGTAGCTCGGGCTTGAGTGCAGAACGGCCAGCTTCCCCAGGGTGGCCGTAAAGGCATAGATGAAGGAAACCAGCAGCATCAGCCGGGAGCCGGGCTCCCGGAAAATGGCGAGCACGGGCTGCAAAGCCCCCAGCTTGAAGGAAGATATGTTGAGGCAGTACGAACCGGCGATGATCATAAGGATTCCGGCCAACCCGCCCATCCGGACGGTTTCCCCGAGAAGAAACCAGCCGGTGACGAGGATGAAGCCGGGCGTAAAGGCCAGGAAAGGCACCGAGAGGGAGAGGGGGGACACTTTCAGGGCCTTCATGTAGCACAGGAAGGCGAGCACCTCCAGGGGCAGGCCCGCCAGGACACAGGCCCAGAAAACGGCATCCGTCCGGGCGGGTGAAATGAAGAACGACGCGCCGATCAGCCAGGGAAGCGTGTAGGCCAGGCGGATCAGCCCCATTTCATAGGCGGGCCGGTCACTGAAAAATCGCTTGGTCAAGGCGTCGGACGTTGCCAGGCTCAGGGCGGCGATTAAGGATAGCAGGAAACTTAAAGCGGACAAGTTCCTCCAATGTCTCTTTTCTCATCCATTCCCTTAGAAAAAAATAAGGACATAAATCCTCTAAAATAAGCTTTTCCTTGATAGGAAATTTTTCAGCATCATTCTAAGAAGTCATCTCAACGGGAGAACGTTGCAGAAGAATCCCATCCTGGACGCAAAGGGTTCCCAAGGCATCAGAGCCGGAACAAATCCACGTAAAAAAGGACGGAACATGAACATACTAATCGTTGACGATGACATGGAAATAGTCGATCTGCTGGAATCCAGCGTCTCCCTCTGGGGCTATTCCGCCGCCAAGGCGAACAACGGCATGCAAGCTCTGAAAATGCTGCAGCAGAGTCCTTACGATGTTGTCATAACTGATGCTCAGATGCCCGGAATGACCGGTTTTGAGTTGTGCAAACAGATTTGTTTCCGATATCCCCACATGTACATTATCGGGATCACCGGCTGCCTGGAGGTGCAAAAGTTCCAGGAAGCCGGTGCAGACATCTATTTCAGAAAACCCTTTCCCCTGGAGAAACTCCAGGCCGCACTGGAACATATTTCGCCTGCGTTTCCCGCCGGGAACTGAACGCTCGAAACGGGGCGGCTAAACATTCCGCCATTCCGGGCCTGTGGAGGAAAAATGCCGCTTCCCGTCACAGGTGGTCCACCAGTTTCCCGCTGGTCATACGCAGCCTCTGGCTCATCAGGCGGCCCAGCTTGTACAGGATTTTTGCCCCGAGGATGGGGGCCTCTTCCATAAGCCGGTGAAGATTCGCCCGGGTCAGGACCAGCACGGTCGTATCTTCGGCAGCCTTCACCGAAGCGGAGCGCGGCTCCCCGTCAAAGAGGGACATTTCGCCGAAGGTCTGACCCCTCGTTATGACAGACAGCAGCTTCTCCCTTCCTTCCACATCCTCCTTGATGATGTGAACCCGCCCCTCCGCCAGGATACACATGAACGCCTCCCGGGAGCCTTCGTGAATCATCGTGCCGCCCCTGACCGTTCTGGCTCCCTGGAGATAGCGGGCTAAATTTTCCACCTGCCGCCAGCTCAGTTCCGGCATCCATTGGCTGCGCTCCAGCAGCTCCGCTCTTTCCTCGAGGGACGATACCGCCGGGATCATCCCTTCCGAACGGTTCACGTTCAACACCCGTTAAATCTCCCTTCCCTGCACGGCGGCCTGCGCTTCAAGCCGATCCGGCCCCCTGACGAGCGCCGCCATCATCTCGGCACAAAACAGACAAGGACATGATTTATTGACGTACAGCGTCATTCTTTCTCTCCCTTCCACCCGGAGAGAGAATGTTCAGTCGTCAAGTCGATGACTTCCGAAGGTGATTTTTATCATACATCCGCCATCTTCTCCTGATCGCATCGGACGGCGGCCCTGCATCCGATCCGCACCCTGTAGGTCATGATCACGGAAAAGATTCGTGACCATGAAGGCAGACAAATATCATACCCGACCCGGCCGGACCGCACAGGCGGAACAGTTATAGCATGAAGGAAAAAGATGCTTTAGCCGGAAAAGCCTTGGGAACATTGTTTGACCTTGACCGTACCGCAATGGACGTCATGCCCAGTTTAGGGTCATCATCCGAAAAGTCAATCCCGATGTGGTGATTGCTCTGAAAAAATAAGGAACACGACTATGCAAAAGGGGGAAGAGGGATGAAAGCGATTGTTGCAGATGATTCACGTTTAATACGCGGCATTATCGAAAAGACAGCCGCATCGATTGGTTTCGAAGCCGTGCAGGCCGGCAACGGCAGGGAGGCGCTGAGCCTTCTGGAAGCAAGCGGCGGCGAGATCAATCTGGTTCTCCTGGACTGGAACATGCCTCTTGTGAGCGGCATCGACGTCATCAGAAAAATGCGCGGCGACGATCGCTTCAAAAAGATTCCCGTCTTGATGATATCGACGGAATCTGAAGAAGACCGGATACAGGAAGCGATCCGCGCCGGCGCCCAGGGTTATCTCACCAAGCCCTTTACCGCGGATCAGCTGACCGATGCCATTCATCAGGTGCTGGAAAAACACTGACTCCCCTGAACACAGAATCTGTTCAGAAGCGCCATGGCATGACGGGCCGGGTCACAGCTCCCGGAAATCCATCAGGCGGTCCGGCTAATTTACCAGAAACAGAAAATGGAGATGGATTCTATGAAGAGAATACTTGGAATTGACTGCAGTCCAAAGGTCGAAAAAGTTGTTTCCGGGCTGTTCGGGGGAAACGACGATGTTCAATATGAACAATTTCATGACGGGATCGCCCTCAACGGCTATCAGATGATCATTCTGGAAATGGGCAGAAACCAGGAACACGTTGTGCAGCAGATCTGCAAGCTTCGGTATGCATGCAATTTTCAGAATATTCCCATCATTCTCATCAACGCGCGGAAAAAAGACATCCCGTCGCAACCCTACATCATCGCCGGAGCAACGGAAGTCCTGTCCCTGTCCGATCCCCTGCCCGCCTGCAGGCACATCATGAACGGATACCTGATCCCCGGCAGGGAGCCCCTCGAAGAGGAATTCGAATACCTGGACCCCTTCATCAAAAATACCTGCCATATCCTGCAGACCATGGCCTCCATCCATGTGGAGTTCAAGAAAGTCTACTTCTCCAATACCATCAGAATCTTCGGTGACGTTTCCGGCATCATGGGGCTTTCCGGCAATGCCGAGGGAACGCTCGTGGTCACGTTCTACTGGGATCTGGCAAAAGCGATCGTCGCGAAGATGATGGGAATGGAAGAGGGGGAAATCGATGCGGAATTGATCCATGACGGAGTCAGCGAAATCATAAACATGATCAGCGGCTCCACGAAAAAGGAATTTGTGGGAACACCGTACCATTTCGAAATATCGCTTCCCTCGGTCGTCGTCGGCCCCGGCCACCAGATCGGCTATCTGCAGAACACCTCCGTCGCCGTGCTGATCTTCCAGGTCGGGACACAGTCCTTTGCCCTGCATGTCTGCATCAAACCGAAAACGACCCTGTCCTGAGATCGATCCAAGGCCCATGCACCAGGACCCCTGCACTTCAAAACAGTGACTTCCAATGGATATCTTCATGTCGAGATCTATGGACCTTAGAAGCTACATTCTGTTAGTCAACCGCGACAAGAAATTTCTGAACGTGGTCTGCAAATCTCTCCTCGGGGCCGGATACCCGGTGCTTACCGCCACCGCCATGAGCAGCGCCCTGAATCTGCTCTCCAACAATTCCGTAGCGCTCATCATCTGCGACAGCGAACTGGAGGATTCCAGCGGCTATGAATTCCTGGAGTTTATCAAGCACACTCCCCTCTTGAAGAAAATTCCCTTTGTCTTTTTCGTGCCCGTCCACGATCAAGGGAACGCCGGGAAGGCTTTCGGCATGGGGGCCGCCGATTTCATCGTCTATACGCCGGACAGCGGGGCCCCGAACGTCCTGATGAAACGCATCGCTGAAACACTGCCCGCCAAGACCGGCAGGGCGGGAATATCCGCATTGCCCGGCGAAGGGTTTCACCAATCCATTGCCCCGCCCCCGGAGGCCGCTTCTTCGCCGCCGCCGGCCGAGTGCCGGAAAAGCGAAAGGCTGGTCCCCAAACAGACGGTGAACATCGAACTATCCCGCGATTCCATTCTCTGGCTTCCGGGACGAATAAAAAACATCAGCAGGCAGGGCCTGCTGATAGAAACCTCCCTGCTCGGGCGGCTCGGCATGGCCCTTTACATCCGGTTCTCCCTGCCTTGCGGGACATGCGTCGTCGAGAGCCACATCCGGCACATTTCCATCAACAACCACAAGCTGTCGGCGGAAATAGGGGTGGAAACGGAGCAGTCTATCGACTGGATCGAAACATACGATTACGTCGTCAATCTGAAGGAGGAGGGGAAAAAGTCCGCAGTCAAAAAGCCATCTGCAGAGGTGGACAGGCCCATCCAGAAAAAAATTCACGCCGACATGATCATCCGTATGGCGGACAACAGGAAGGCGCCTGCCGATCCGCTATTGAACCATTCCAGCGAGCCCAGAAGCGAAAAGGCGCTGGAAATCAAGTTTTATCGCAGCCTGGTGGGAAAGAAACTGGGAAACTACAAGGCGGTGTCTTTTATCGGCGCCGGAGGCATGGGGGGTGTTTTTAAGGGATGGGATGTTGTCCTTGAACGGAACGTGGCCCTCAAGGTCATCTCCTACAATCTCTCCTCCATCGCGTCCTACAGAGACATGTTTGTCAAGGAGGCGCGCCTCGTCTCCCGTTTTACCCATCCCAACATCGCACAGATCTACTACATCGACCAGGTCGAGGATGTCCTCTACTTCGCCATGGAGCTGATCAATGGGGGGACCCTGGCAGACATCATCAAGGACCGCAATAATCTCAACACCGCCAAAGGGCTGGAACACTTCATCACCATCTGCCGGACGCTGGATTTCGTCAGCCGGCAGAACATCGTCCACCGGGACATCAAGCCCGCCAACATCATGATTGACGACCAGGGCATCTTGAAGGTCGTGGACTTCGGAGTCGCCATCGTCAATGACGGAACCGGCAGAAAAAAGAAGGCCGAGGGCCTGGTCGGCTCACCCCTTTTCGCCTCTCCGGACTCCATTATGGGCCAGCCGCTGGACTGCCGAAGTGACATCTATTCCCTGGGCGCCACGTTTTACAACGTTTTTGCAGGCGTTCCCCCCTTTGAAGGCGACTACGTCGAAGCGATCCTGTTCAAGCACCTCCATGAGGAGCTGGTTCCCCTGAAGAAGAGAAACCCCATCCTGTCAAGCGATCTATCGGATATCATAGGGAAGATGATGGCCAAGAAGCCGGAGGACCGGTATCAGGACTATCAGTCCATCATCGACGATCTCAATGTCCTGATCCATTGAACAAACTCCGCCCTCTGAATCCCCTGATCGGGGGCCCGCCGAATTGCACGGGCACCCGCTTTCCACCCCTTTTTATGCCTTCTGCCGCAATCCGCATCCCATGGATGGATCATAAAAGAACCAGGATGGATCGGCACAAAAAAATTTATGGGGCCTCTGCTCATATCTGGGGTCACATTTTGCATAGAACAGCACCTGAAGGGAAGAACATCCGCAGGAAAATGCCGAACGCCTCGTCCCTCTCATGAAACATCATATTTTGACGCTTCTGTTGGAATTTCCATCACCGGAGACGCTCCCTTTACTACGAAGCGGGTGGGACAAGAACCAGGAGGAATTATGATCCGGCTTAAAAATTCGATCGCTGCAGATGTGGTCATCGTTGTTTTCCTTGTCATTCTGCTGGCCGGTGCCTGCATCCTGCGTTGGACCCCCACGGAACGACTTGAATACAAGGCCTATGATGCCATTTCCGCCTTGAAGGATAAGACCCCGGCATCCAATGTCGTCATCATCGGGATCGACAACAACAGCATTGCCGCCATCGGCCGCTGGCCCTGGTCCAGGGGACACCTCGCCCAGATGATCAGCACACTGAAAGCTTACGGAACCAGGGTCATCGGGGTTGCCATTCCCCTTTCCGAAAAGGACCAAGGCCAGGGACTTGAGGAGATTCGCAATCTTCTCAACGGGTTGGAATCAAAGGGCGTCCGCAACGGACAGCTTTACACAAGCCTGAAAGAAGCGGAAGAGCGGCTGGATCAAGACACCATACTAGCGGCAGCCATCGCTGAGAGCAACCAGGTCGTTCTCCCCCTGTCCTTTGTCCTGGGGGGCTCCCTCGCGGCGGTGGAGGCCCTGCCCGATTATTTGATGCGGAATTCGGTGAAGCTCAGCACGACGGCCCCGAGCCTGACCGCCAGGGAACTGATTTCGCCCCTTTCTGCCTTCGCGGAACCGGCCCTGGCACTGGGGCACACCAACGTGGAGCCCGACAAGGACGGCGCCGTGCGCAGCGAACCGCTGCTCATCCATTATGAAAATCGCTATTACCCCTCCTTCGCCCTGCAGCTGACCCTGAAGTTCCTCAAATACAACCTGGAGCACATCCGCCTGGAAAACGGGTTGGAAATCGGCAGCGCCCGCATTCCCACCTTTGACAGGCATCAGATGCTGATCCATTACGGCGGGGATGTCCCTGTTTATTCCTTTGTGGATGTCATCAACCACAAAGTCCGGCCCGATGTCTTTAAAAACAGGATTGCGATTCTTGTCCTCAACGCCACCGGCCTGGGATCTTTTCAGGCCACCCCCATCGGGCCCGACACCCCGTCCTGGCTCGGGACCGCCAGCACGGTGAACAACATTCTCTACCAGAAGCACATCACGCGGCCTTCATGGGCCATCTGGCTCGAACTGGGAAGCATGGTCCTGTTCGGATGCCTGGTCATCCTGATCACCTCCAGGCTGAACTTCCTGTACAGCGCCGCCGCCATGCTGGCCATGCTGGCCCTCTGGTGCGGGTCGGCCGTTTATCTCCTCGCCGGCCACGGCTGTTGGATAAAACCCGTCCATCCCGCGTTGGTCCTGATTCTCGGATATCTCGTTACGGCCTCCCGGAACTATCTCCTTTCCGAAAGCCCACGGGAGAGCATCGAGGCGGACAGCGTGGAAGCCAGCAAAATGCTCGGGCTTTCCTTTCAGGGCCAGGGAATGCTGGACATGGCCTTTGATACATTCCGGAAGTGCCCTGTTGAGGACAAAGCCACGAAAGAGCTCCTGTACAATCTCGGACTCGACTTCGAACGAAAGCGGCTTTTCTCAAAGGCTTCCGCCGTTTACAACCACATTGCCCAGGCCGGCAGCTTCAAGGACATCAATGACCGGATCCAGAGGATCAAACTGGCGGGCGATACCATCAACCATCAGCCCGCCGGGAGCAGAAAGGATGATACAGTCATTCTGCAGGAAACCGAAATCAAGCCGACGATTGGACGCTACGAGATCAGCCGGGAGCTTGGACGCGGAGCCATGGGGACGGTTTACCTGGGCAAGGATCCGAAGATAAACAGGGAAGTGGCGATCAAGACACTGCGCTATGAAGAGATTGAGGAAGAGAGGCTCCTGGAAACCAAGAAGCGGTTTTTCCTGGAGGCGGAAGCCGCGGGAAAGCTATCCCATCCCAACATTGTGACCATCTATGACGTGGGGGAGGATTCCGATCTCGCCTACATGGCCATGGAGCTGCTGGACGGAACGGACCTTGTCAGATACTGCAGCCGGGAAAGCCTCCTGCCGATCCCGGAAGTCGTCCGGATCGTAGGCCTCGTGGCCGGCGCTTTGGACTATGCCCACCGAAACGGGGTTGTGCACAGGGACATCAAACCTTCGAACATCATGATCCTTAATAATGGCGAGATCCGGGTCGCCGATTTCGGAATCGCCCGCGTCATGAGCTCTTCGAAGACCCAGACGGGCGCCGTCCTTGGGACGCCGAGCTACATGTCGCCGGAACAGATTTCGGGCCAGAAGATCGACGGCCGTTCGGACCTTTTTTCTCTGGGCGTCGTTTTTTATGAAATGCTGACCGGGGAAAAGCCATTCCAGGGAGACAGCATCGGGACCCTCATGTACAAAATCACTTCAACGGCTCCCAAGCCTCTCAGGGAGCGGGCTCCTCACCTGCCGGAGCTCTTTGCGGACATCGTGGACAAAGCCATCGAGAAGGACCTGGAGAAGCGCTACCAGAATGGCGGCGAATTCGTCTCTGACCTCGCCGTTTATGCCAACATTTAGGAGATGATCTTGAAAGTGAATATTGCCGGCCAAACCGATAAAGGGCTCATCCGACCGAACAACGAAGATGACTTTTTTCTGGACCCCAAGCGGGGGATTCTGGCTGTGGCGGATGGCATGGGAGGACACGCATCCGGAGAAGTGGCCAGTAAAATGGCTGTGGACGTTCTGCGGAATTATTTCCAGCAGTCCGGAGAAGGCAAAGCCCCCTTGATTGCCTCCTGTTACAATGAAAACTATTCGGATGAGACCAATCAGCTTTGCTCCGCCATTCAGCTGGCCAACAAGGCCATTCATGAAGCGGCAAAGAGCAATCCTCAGCTGCATGGCATGGGAACAACCCTGGCGGCCATCATGATCCAGGGCAGAAAACTGAGCATCGCCCATGTGGGAGACAGTCGGATTTACCTGGTCAGGGCAGGAGAAATTGAACAGTTGACCGACGATCATACCCTGGTATATGAGCAGGTCAAGCATGACCTGATCTCAAAAGAAGAAGCGGAACAGTCCACGATTCGGCATGTTCTGACAAGGGCGCTGGGAATTGCACCCTTTGTGGATGTCGATCTGGATGAGATGACTCTGGCGGAGGGCGATGTGCTGATTCTCTGCAGCGACGGTTTGTCCGGGATGATTTCCGATCAAGAGATTCTGCTTACGGCGGCATCCCTGGACAACCCTTCTGTAGCGTGCCAGAAGCTGATCACGATGGCCAACGAGAAGGGCGGGAAGGACAATATCACCGTTGTTACGGGTTACCTTGCCAAGAAGCGCCGGTTTGCGTCGGTTCTCAAATTTTTTAGATGGTTCAGGAGGTAAAGAATGGCGGAGGTTTTATTGAAATTCAAAGGAGCCGTTGTCAAGGAAATCCCCCTCGAGCAAGATGTCATAACCATCGGCAGAAAGCCGGACAATGATATTGTGATTGACAACCAGGCTGTCTCCGGGCATCATGCAAAGTTCACGAATGAAGGGGAATCTCTCTTCATTGAGGATACGAACAGCCTCAATGGAACATATGTCAACGGGCAGAAAGTTTTCAAAAGCGAAATTTTCAACGGCGACATGGTCCTGGTCGGAATTCACACCCTGGAAGTGATTTCCGACCGGAACAGGGAAATGGATCCCCGGAACGCGACCCTGAGGGGAAGATCCATGGATGAAACCATGGTGATCGCCCCGCAGGATCAGAAAAATCTTCTGGCCGCCACGGGCAAAAACAAGCCGGACGTCCTGGGGGGCTTCGTGATCGTGAACGGATCCGCGGACAGAAGGGATTATCTCCTGAAGGAGAGGGTGACGACCATCGGAAAGGAAGACGGTGCGGGTATCCATCTCAGGGGCTTTTTCGCCCCCAAAGTGGCCGCGCTGGTCAACCGGAGGAAAGAGGGCTACTTCATCAATCCCTCCGGGGGTAAATCGATGAAAATCAATGGACAGGAAATGAACTCCCGTTATGACCTGAAGGACGGAGATTTTGTGGAAGTGGCAGGTCTGAAGATGCAGTTCTATGTCAAGGAAGAATAGGGGATGGCCGTCCCCGGTTCCGCAGACGGCTGAAGAGCCGCGGCCGTAACGAACGCGTGAAAAAGGATTATCCGTGAGGTTTAAAAAAGCCCGTCTTATCCAGCTCCTGATTTTGATCGGGGTCGTCCTGACCTGGTCGATCACCACGGGGATGCAGGACGCCGTCAGTCCGCCTGACGCCGTTTCAGACCGCCTTCTGCAGAGGGTCGCAAGCGCCAAGGGACGTTCTCTTCTGAATTTTGATTACAACGATGAAGACACCGCCCGGCTCATGAAAATCCTCTATCTGGAGCGGAAGGGCCGGCCGGCCTGGGTCGGGGAAGAGGGATCGGCTGTGCTGGCGGAGAAGCTGCTCCACCTCCTGAAACGCTCCCACCGGGAAGCTCTGTACCCCCAGGATTACGGCATCGAGCGCATCGAATCTCTCATGGAAACGATTTCCCGGGACAAGGAGCAGGATCAGCCCCTGAACCCCGATCTCCTGATCGACCTGGACCTGCTGCTGACGGAAGCCTTCTTTTCCTATGCCGCGCATTACTCCGGCGGCAGGATCAATCATCAAAAGCAGTATCCCGGCTGGGTCTACAAACCGCGGCATACGGACCTCGTCAAAACGCTCAGCAAGGCCCTGGAGAGCGGAGAACTGGAGGGAACCCTCAAGGAACTGGCGCCCCGCTTTCATTATTACCAGAAGCTTCATGATATTCTGAATAATTACATTGATATAGCTGAAAATGGCGGATGGCCGACCATCCCGGCGGGCCGCACCCTGAAAAAAGGAATGCGCGACAAGCGGGTCCCTTTGCTGAAAACCCGGCTGATGGCGGTTTCGGAGAAGCCCGATTCCCTGAAGGAAACACCCGAGGATCTGTTTGATCGGTCGCTGGAAGCCGCCGTTGCCCAGTTTCAGAAGCAATACGGCCTGAAGCAGGACGGTGCCGTCGGTCCATCCACGCTTCGGGAGCTGAACATCCCCCTGGAAGTCCGCATCTGCCAGGTCGCCGTCAACCTGGACCGGCTGCGCTGGCTGCCCTCGGAGCTGGGAGACCGCCATCTTCTGATCAACATACCGGCCTTCAATCTCGAAGTGGTGGAAAACGGCAGCGTGGTGATGAACATCCGGGCCATCGTCGGCAAGACCGACAAGCGAACCAACCTGTTGAGCAGCCGGGTTACGTCGATCGAACTGAACCCCTACTGGCGGGTCCCCAGGAGCATCGCGGTAGAGGAGTATCTTCCCAAGCTCCAGAAGAACCCGGGATATCTCTCGGGAAAGAACATGAAGGTTTTCGCGGGCGGATATTATCAAAACCGTCCCATTGCCCCGGAATCCGTCAAGTGGTCGAGATACTCCAAGGATCATTTCCCCTACTTCCTGAGGCAGGAACCGGGAGCGGGCAATCCCCTCGGCCGTGTCAAGTTCGTCTTTTCCAATGAAGCGGATATTTACATCCATGACACGTCCACGCGGAGCCTTTTTGCGCGGAACCGGCGCAGCTTCAGCCACGGCTGTATCCGCATCGAAAAGCCCGTGGATCTCGCCTCCTACCTGCTGAAAGATTCGCCCAACAACCCGTGGTCGATGCGGAGCCTCCAGGCCGAGATCCGGAAAGGAAAGAACAAGACCCTGATGCTTCCCAAGGCCGTTCCCGTCCACATCGTTTATAAAACAGTCTGGATCGACCGCGAGGGAAACCTGAATTTCCGCGCGGATCTGTACAACATCGACAACATTCCGGGAAACCTCAAACTGCTCAGGGCTTCACTCGAACGGTTCCAGAATCAGAACCGTCAGCTCCGACCGGGCGCCGAGGCATCGGGCTCCAGTTAGGAATAACGGCTCTCCAACGGCCTTTCGCCTTTCAGGCACCGTGGCCCTCCGGCCAACGGTGCCGCTTTCCTCTTCAATTCCCCTTCATACCCCCCCGAGGCGACATTCGCCTTTCTCTACCCGAGGCGGTGCTGCACCAGGAATATGATCCTGGAGGCTTACCCGGGGAACTGGGAAAATCCCTGTTCTCTCCCTGCCTTGACAACGGAAATTTGGTGACTATATTAGTATCGGAACGTAAATATCTGAACGATATCAGGACATTGTTGAAAACGGACACTCTGCGTTTCAAAATTCTTTCCCCGGCTTGATGGGACCGGGGAAAAGGAAATTCCACGAATCGGGAAGATGTTGTGCGCACGGTTGTTGAGGATGTCCGAACAGAATAAGATTTTTATAAAATGAAATAAGGAGGAAGGCGAAATGTTTGGACCTGGAATTTGGAGAATGGGACGGATGTTGGACATGTTTCCCGAAATGACGCGCTTTCAAAAGGACATGAACAGATTCTTCTCCGGGTTGACCCAGGAGTACGGCCAGCAGCATCCGCCGATCAATGTGTGGATCAGCGAGGACGACGTCCTGGTCAGGGCGGAGCTTCCCGGAATGGATCCCGGTGCGATCGAGATAACCACCAAGGGAGATCTTCTCTATATCAAGGGATCCAGGGAACCGGAGCCCCTGGAGGAAGGCTGCCGCTATCATCGCCAGGAAAGGGGATTTGGCCGTTTCAGCCGAGGACTGCAGCTTCCTTTCAATGTGGATCAGCAAAAGGTTGAAGCAAACTATGAAAAGGGAATCCTGCAGATTCATCTGCCCCGTGCGGAAGAAGACAAACCCCGCAAAATAGCCATCAAATCCGAATAGCCGAGGAGGGACGATATCTCATGGATCAGGAATATAAAAACTACGAAAAGCAGCCGGCAAAAGAGCCCGCTCAATCGGAACGGACACGGAACACGCGGATTTTCGTACCCAAGGTGGACATTTACGAAACTCCGGAAACAATGGTTCTGATTGGAGACGTACCCGGTGTTGATGAAAATTCGGTCGAAGTCATCCTGGACAAGAACGTTCTGAAAATTCATGGAACGGTTGATCCGCAGGAAAGCCAGGGGCGACGCCTCTACTATGCGGAATATGAAGTCGGTGATTATCAGCGGACCTTTACCCTTTCCGAAGACGTGGACAGGGAAAAGATTGAAGCGTCCGTGAAAAATGGCGTGCTGCGAGTCGTCCTGCACAAGGCGGCCCCTGTCGCGGCAAAGAAAATTGCCATCAAGGCAGGATAAAATACTTTCAATAAAGGAGGAACGAACCATGGCAACCAGAAGTCTTTTACCCTCTCTCCGCAGGAAAACGGAGACGCCTGCAAAGCGCGAGGAAGAGCATCCTTTCTACTCGCTGCAGCGGGAAATGAATCAGCTTTTCGATGATTTCTTCCGTGGGTTCGACCTTGAGCCCTTCGGCGCGCTGGAAGATCGCTATGCCGGTTTCACCCCCTCCATCGACGTAAGGGAAAGCGATGAAGAGCTGACCATCACGGCCGAAATCCCCGGCATTGACGAGAAGGATGTGGAGGTCCTGGTTTCCGACGATGCCGTAACGCTCAAAGGCGAGAAGAAGGAGGAACAGGAAGACAAGGGGAAGGACTACTACCGCCTGGAAAGGACATACGGTTCCTTCCACCGGGTGATCCCCCTTCCCAGGGGAATCAATCTCGAAAAGGTGGAGGCCGCCTTCAAAAACGGGGTCCTTACCGTCAAGCTCCCCAAAACGGAGGAGGCCCAGACCAAGGGCAAGAAAATTCCGATCTCCACGGAATAACCGCATCACCAAACGGTGCATGCCTTCGGGATGGCCCCCTGAGCCATCCCGTCCACCCGGCCTGACCGGCCAGTCCGCAGCAGCAGGATTTCCGGTTCTGCCCCCGTTCTGCGCGGGGCAGAACCGGCAGCCCAAAATACCCCCACAAAAAATTCCCCTCATTTTGTTGACAAGAGGCATTCCGTGATTATCTTAATGCCTGCTTACGCCGCATGGAAATTCTGCAGTACTCAGCAAAAACAGGCATGCCGGGCATGCCAATCCGATAGGGAATCATATTCTTGTTTGTTTAAGGAGGAAAGGAAATGAAGATCGTACCATTACATGATCGCGTCCTGGTGCTGCGGACGGAAAACCAGGAAAAAACAGCCGGAGGCATCATCATCCCCGACACGGCAAAGGAAAAACCCCAGGAGGGAAAGGTCATTGCCGCCGGTCCGGGAAGGCGGGACGATGAGGGCAAGCGCATCCCCCTGAACGTGAAGGAAGGGGACCGGATCCTCTTCAGCCGCTATGCCGGCACGGAGGTCAAGATCGACGGCGTCGAACACATGATCATGCGGGAAGACGATATTCTCGGCGTAATCGAATAGGTAAGGGAGGGAAACGAAATGGCTGCAAAAGAAATCAAATACGACACGACTGCCCGTGAAAAGGTCATGAAGGGAGTGGATGCCCTGGCCAATGCCGTCAAGGTCACCCTGGGCCCCCGGGGGCGGAACGTGGTGATCGAAAAATCCTGGGGAGCGCCGACCATCACCAAGGACGGGGTCACGGTCGCCAAGGAAATCGAGCTGGAAGACAAATTTGAAAACATGGGCGCCCAGATGGTCAAGGAAGTCGCGTCGAAGACATCGGACATGGCCGGTGACGGAACCACGACGGCCACGATCCTCGCCCAGGCGATTTACCGTGAAGGCTCCAAAATGGCTGCCGCCGGCATGAATCCCATGTCGCTCAAGCGGGGAATCGACAAGAGCGTGGAGCGTTTGATCGGCGAATTGAAGAAGATCTCCAAGGACATCCGGGATAAAAAGGAGATCACCCAGGTCGGAACGATTTCCGCCAACAGCGACATCACCATCGGTGAAATCATCTCCGAGGCCATGGAAAAGGTCGGCAAGGAAGGGGTCATCACCGTCGAAGAGGCGAAAAGCATGGAAACCTCGCTGGAAATCGTGGAAGGAATGCAGTTCGACCGCGGTTATGTCTCCCCCTACTTCGTCACGGATCCGGAAAAGATGGAAGTCCTCTTCGAGGACCCCTACATCCTGCTCTACGAGAAGAAAATCAGCGTCATGCAGGACCTGGTGCCCATCCTGGAGCAGATCGCCCGCTCTGGAAGGCCCCTGCTCATCGTGGCCGAAGACCTGGAAGGCGAAGCCCTGGCAACGCTCGTGGTGAACAAAATCCGGGGAACCCTGAAGTGCGCGGCCGTCAAGGCGCCGGGATTCGGTGACCGCCGAAAGGCCATGCTGGAGGACATCGCCGTTCTCACCGGCGGACAGGTTGTCTCCGAAGAAATGGGCATCAAGCTGGAAAGCATTACACTTGACGACCTGGGAACCTGCAAGCGGCTGCACATCGACAAGGACAACACCACCATCGTGGACGGCGCCGGCAGCCACGCCGCCATCGAAGGCCGGGTCAAGCAGATCCGGACCCAGATCGAGGAAACCACCTCCGATTACGACCGGGAAAAGCTCCAGGAGCGTCTGGCCAAGCTCGTGGGCGGCGTCGCCGTGATCAAGGTCGGTGCGGCCACGGAAATCGAAATGAAGGAGAAGAAGGCCCGGGTGGAGGACGCCCTTCATGCCACGAGGGCGGCGGTGGAAGAGGGCATCGTCCCAGGCGGCGGTGTCGCCCTGCTGCGGAGCCTGCCGGCCCTGGAAGGCGTCGAGTTTGCCGATGAAGACGAACGGCACGGCCTGACCATCGTCAAACGGGCCCTTGAGGAGCCGATGCGCCAGATCGCGGCGAACGCCGGCTATGAAGGATCCATCGTCGTGGAGAAGGTCAAGGGCCAGTCCGGCAACTTCGGGTTCAACGCCGATGCCGGCGAATACACGGACATGATGGAAGCGGGGATCATCGATCCCACCAAAGTGGTCCGTTTTGCCCTTCAGAACGCGGCCTCCGTGGCTTCCCTGCTCCTCACGACGGAGGCGATGATTGCGGAAGCCCCGCAGAAAAAGGGCTCCGGGATGCCCGGCGGCATGATGCCCCCCGACATGGGAGACATGGATTACTAACACAGCAGGTTTCTTTACCCCTTTTTACAGAACCTCCCCGCCTCCATGGCGGGGAGGTTTTTTTCTGGGGAGAACCCCGTGAATTTCCATGAAGTCGTTGCGTCTCAAAAAAAAACGCGATATCCTTCAGGTCCATCTGGAGAGAAGGCTTATCAGCAGTCGGGGGGAGTCAGCCCGTGTGTGACGAAAACGAGATTCTTCAGGTCGGCAGGGGCATGCCGATCCTCACCAGCACCGGCCGCGGGGATCTTCTCGTCCGGTTTCGCGTCATCATCCCCCGGAAAAGGTGATCCGCTCCTCCAATCCAGGACCCGATGAACGTAAAAACATCGGCCGCCATCGGGTCGTTACGCTGAGAGAATTTCCCCTATGGCCCAAGAAGACCTCACCCGGCTGAAAATTGACAAGTCCGACCGGGCGGCGCAAAAAAAACGAAGGATCGCTCCCCTGTACTGGGTCGCCGCGGCCCTGCTGCTGACGATCCTTGTCCTGCTCTACGTCACGGGGCGCCTTGTTCCCGCCGTTTCCGTGGATGCCGCCGGCGTTTCCCGGATCTATCCCTCCCAGACCTTTTCCCTTCTGAACGCCAGCGGTTACGTCGTCGCCCAGCGGAAGGCCGCCGTGGCCGCCAAGATTACGGGGCGCCTCGTCGCCCTTTCGGTGGAGGAGGGAAGCCGGGTCCGGGCCGGCGAGATCATCGCCCGGCTGGAGGCTGATGATGCCCGGGCAGCACGCGATCAGGCCGCCGCCAACCTGGGCACCGCCCGCGCCCGGACAGCTTCGAGCCGGGCGGAATTGAACGACGCGACGAAGAATTACCAGAGAAAGACGGAACTTCTGCGGCGGGACGTCATTTCCCGGGCGGAATTCGATTCGGCCGAGGCCCGTTACCTGAGCGCCAGGGCCTCCGTGGCCGCTGCGGAAGCGACGCAGACGGCGGGGGAGGCCGCCCTGAGGGCCGCCTCGGTTTCCCTGGATTACAGCCTCATCCGCGCCCCCTTCGACGCCGTCGTTCTGACGAAAAACGCCGACATCGGCGACATCGTCACGCCCCTGGGCGCGGCGGCCAACGCCAAGGCGGCGGTCGTGACCATCGCGGATCTGAACTCCCTGCAGGTGGAGGCGGATGTCGCCGAATCCAACCTGGAGCTCGTCAAGACCGGCCAACCCTGTGAAATTCAGCTCGATGCCCTGCCCGATTCCCGCTTCCGCGGACAGGTCCACATGATCGTTCCCACCGCCGACCGCACCAAGGCGACCATTCTGGTCAAGGTCCGCTTTCTCGATCCCGATCCCCGGATCCTGCCGGAAATGAGCGCCAAGGTCGCCTTCCTCTCCCGTCCGCCCCGTCCGGACGAAGAGCGCCTGCGCACGGCGGTGAGCGCCTCCGCCCTGGCCAGGCGGAACGGACGTCTCCTGGCCTTCAGAATTGAAGGTGATCGCGTCCGGGAAGTCCCGGTGAAATCGGGCGAATCCTTCGGCGACCTTATCGAGGTCCTTGACGGCCTGAAGCCCGGTGACCGCGTCGTCCTCAACCCCGCAGCCCGCCTGCGGGACGGTTCACGCATTCAGATCCGGGAGAAGTGAGGCCGGCCATGGGGAACGAAGAGCGCCCTTCCGCCCCGCCCATGGTTTCCATCCGGGACGTGAGCAAATCCTACCGGCGGGGAAGCCGCCCCGTCCCCGTGCTGGAGGACATCTCCTTCGACATCGCCGAAGGGGAATTTCTGGCCCTCATGGGCCCCTCGGGCTCGGGAAAGAGCACCCTGCTCAATCTCATCGCCGGCATCGACACCGTGGACAGCGGGACGATCCTCGTGGGCGGCCTGGACATATCGGCCCTGGAGGAGGCGGAGCTGGCCCGCTGGCGGGCCACCCATGTGGGCTTCATCTTTCAGTTCTACAACCTGATCCCCGTGCTCACCGCCTATGAGAACATCGAGCTCCCCCTCTACCTGACGTCCCTGTCCCGCAAGGAGCGCCAGGAGCACGTGGAAATGGCCCTGCGGGTGGTGAACCTTTCCGACCGCAGCGATCACTACCCCCGCCAGCTTTCTGGGGGAGAGCAGCAGCGGGTCGCCATCGCCCGGGCCGTCATCACCGATCCGGTGGTTCTCGTTGCCGACGAACCCACCGGGGATCTGGACCGCCATTCCGCGGAGGAGATCCTCAACCTCATGGAGCGCCTCAACGAGGAGTCCGGCAAGACCATCATCATGGTGACCCACGACCCCCGGGCGGCGGAAAGGGCCGGGATCATCCTGCATCTGGAGAAGGGGACCCTGACCAATGATGCTCTTTCGTCTCCTCTTTAGAAACGCCTTCCGCAACCGGCTCCGCAGCGGGCTCACCATCCTCGGGGTCGCCGTCGCCATCCTGGCCTTCGGGCTGCTGCGCACCCTCATCGGCGCCTGGTACGCCGGCGTCGAGGCCTCGTCGGCCACCCGGCTCGTGACGCGCAACGCCATCTCCCTCATCTTCCCACTGCCGTTCTCCTACAAGGAAAAAATCCGCCAGGTCAGCGGCGTCCAGACGGTCTCCTGGGGCAACTGGTTCGGCGGGATCTATATCGACGAGAAGAACTTCTTCGCCAATTTTGCCGTCGATCCGGAAACCTATCTGGGCCTTTATCCCGAGTACACCCTCTCCCCGGAAGAAAAAGCCGCTTTTTTCCGGGACCGCAAGGGATTTGTCGCCGGGCGCAAGCTGGCGGAAAAATACCGCTGGCGGCCGGGAGACACGGTGACGCTCAAGGGAACGATCTTTCCGGGGAACTGGGATTTCGTGCTCAGGGGCATCTATCGGGGGCGGGATGAAAGCGTGGACGAGACGCAGTTCATCTTCCAGTGGGACTATCTCAACGAGACCCTGAAAAAAGCGGCCCCCGGCCGTGCGGACCAGGTGGGATTCTACATGGTGGGGGTGAACCGCCCCGAAGTGGCCGGGGAAGTGGCCGCCGCCATCGACCGGATGTTCAGGAACTCCATGGCGGAAACCCTGACGGAGACGGAAAAGGCCTTCCAGCTCGGGTTCATCGCCATGACCGGGGCCATCGTGGTGGCCATTCAGATCGTTTCCTTCGTCGTCATCATCATCATCCTGGCCGTCGTGGCCAACACCATGGCCATGACCACCCGGGAGCGCTTCGGGGAATATGCCGTGCTGAAAACCCTGGGGTTCCGCGCCAGGCACCTTGCCGCCCTCATCCTGGGAGAATCCCTGGTCATCACCCTTTCGGGCTGCGCCCTGGGGATCGCCCTGACCTATCCCGCCGCCGCGCTGATCAAGACAAAACTGGGAACCTATTTCCCCATCTTCAACATATCGGCGAATACGCTCTACCTGGACCTGGCCGCCGCCCTCCTGGTGGGCGTCGCGGCCGCCCTGATCCCCCTCCAGCGGGCCATGGGAATCCGCATCGCCGAAGGACTGAGGAGGATCGCCTGATGGCTCTCCCCTTGGGCTACACCCTGCGGAATCTCTGGACAAGGCGGCTGACCACCGCCTTGACGATCTCCGGCATGGCCCTCGTGGTCTTTGTCTTCGCCGCCATTTTGATGCTCGCCGAGGGGCTGCAGACGACGCTGGTGGAAACGGGGGTTTTCGACAATGTCGTGGCCATCCGGAAAGGCTCCGTCTCGGAGGTCCAGAGCGGCGTCCCCCGCGATCAGGCGGCCATTCTCGAAACGGAACGGGAAATCGCCCTAGGTCCCGACGGCCGGCCCCTCTTCGCCAAGGAACTCGTCGTCCTGGTGACGCTGCCCAAACGGGTCAGCGGCGATCCGGGCAACGTCGTTCTCCGGGGCATCGGCCCTTCCTCCCTGCCCCTCCGCCCCCAGGTGAAGCTCATGGCCGGCCGCCTGCCCCGGCCGGGTTCCCTGGAGATGATGGCCGGCTCCGGCATCGCCAAGCGCTTCCAGGGGGGCGGCCTGAACGAAAGCCTGTGCTGCGGCATGCGGAACTGGCGGATCGTGGGGGTCTTCGATGCGGGAAACCGTGGGTACAGCTCGGAAATCTGGGGGGACGCGGACCAGCTCATGGCGGCCTTCCGCCGCCCCGCCTATTCCTCCGCCATCTTCCGCCTGCGCAACCCCGGAGCCTTCGAATCCATCAGGGAGCGCCTGGAAGGAGATCCCCGCCTCACCGTCGAGGTCAAGAGAGAAACGAAGTACTATGCCGATCAGTCGGAAATGATGGCCAAGTTCCTGCGGATCGTCGGCCTGACCCTGACGTTGGTCTTTTCCCTGGGGGCCATGATCGGCGCCATGATCACCATGTACGCCGCCGTGGCCAACCGGACCGGCGAGATCGGCACCCTGCGGGCCCTGGGATTTCAGCGGCGCAGCATCCTGCTGGCCTTCCTGATGGAGTCCCTCCTCCTGGGTCTCCTCGGCGGGCTCGTGGGCCTCTTCCTCGCTTCCTTTCTCCAGTTGATCACCGTATCCACGATGAATTTCCAGACGTTCTCCGAACTGGCTTTCAGCTTTTCCCTGACGCCGCAGATCGTGACGGCCTCCCTGCTCTTCGCCCTGACCATGGGCTTCGTCGGCGGCGTCCTGCCGGCCCTGCGGGCCGCCCGCATGCAGATCGTGGACGCCCTGCGGACGGGATGAAAGTGCTTCACCTCCCTTCCGGGGAGGGTGCAGCCATCATCGCCTGCCGCCAGATCGGTTACTGCCATGATTCATTCAACGCAATGCTTCCGGCCAACGGTCATGGTGTAAAATTATTTTACGATTACCCGAAATTCACAAACAACCAGAACCATGTGTTGCAGTTATACGGATCAAACCTCCCAAAACCTCATCCGAGTAAAGGTCATCCCGATAAAATACTTCAAGAAATACGGCATTTATCTGCATTTTGTTATTCCCTATGTCAGGATCATCGATACTTCCGGACAATATGTCGGGATACTTTACAATATTTGGAGCGATATTAAACCCAATTATAATCAAGGGGATATAATCCTAATGAAATTGCCGAGAGAAGGAGACATCGATAATACCTTGTTATAATAAGGTTAATAGTTAGTGCATGATCTTTGTTCCCCCCGGAAAATTGTCGGATATCTTTACAAAAACACTCTTTCCATTAACCCATATAAAGGAAATACAACAATATTTTCAATGACTTACCATTTTGGCACTGGTATTGCTCATAATATTGTAATTGAAAAAGGAGGTGATAATATGAAAAAAACAATAGTAAGTATTTTTGCGCATTGATTCTTCTGTTGGCTGTTGGCAGCGCACAGGCCGTGCCAATTAACCTCGATTTCGATGATCCCTATTATATAGGATTCATCCATGACGGTATTCCACCTGAAGCTCAAAATACATATCTTCAGAACTTGCTCTCAATGGAGCTTGGTGCTGGTCCGATAGTCATTGACGGACAAACGTACACTCGTACCAATTTGGTCGGTCCCGCTTACAGTTTACTCATCGATAATGGGAAGGTTGATAGCAACAATCCTGGTGTTATTACCGTAGGTTCATTAGCTTATATTATGGGAAAGTATGATGGTCCGAATTACGGTACTGCGGTTTGGTATGTTGGGGGATTGTTACCAACTGACCAATTTACCATTCCACTTGATGTAAATGGAAAATACGAACTTTCGAATTATCATACGTGGAGCACCACCGCCGTTCCTGAACCCACTGCCATGCTTCTTCTTGGCCTTGGTCTGGTCGGTTTGGCAGGAGCCAGCAGAAAGTTGAAGAAGTAACAAAACACAGAATCGGTTTACTATAAAAAGGCAGGGGCAGAAATGGTCCTGTCTTTTTATTTTATGTATGCCCAGCAAGGGCGTCCTCTTGCTGGTGCAATTCTCTTCACAAAGTTGATCACAGCGAACTAAGCGAAAGCAACGATAGGAGGATGACCCAGCATGGATTGTAGTCATGGTGCAAAGCCGCGAACAGGGGGCAGGCCTCGGATAGGAGGCATTGCCGAGCAGAGCAAGTGGGCTTGAAACCGCGAAGCTTTCATTATCCAAGCGAGGCGACACGAGAGCGGTTGTGCAGTAAAGAAGGACTCTCTTACCTGGAAAGATCTCGCCTCAGCCCTGAAAGGGCGTCGATGCAGGCGCGAAAAGTCAGCAGAGTAAGCTGCCAGTAAGAAGGAAGGAACGCTCATGTCAACACCGCACATGCCACAGTCTTGATCTTATCATTTGATTGACATCCCACACGGTTTTTCCCTATACTTCCGCTCTACAAACCAAGAAAATTCCCCCAAAAGAAAGGCAATACCCCATGTATAGAAACTTTCGGATTGTCCCCAATATTATTTTCGGACGCGGGTCGTTCAACCAGCTGGATGATGTCCTGAAGGACCGGAGGGTTGGTGCGGATGCTTTTATGGTTTTTGTCGTCGATGACGTCTTTACGGGGAAACCGCTGGAAGGGCGGATTCCGCTTAGGGGGAAGGATCTGCTTCTGCGGGTCAATGTCGATGACGAGCCGAAGACGAAGTATATCGACGAGCTGGTGGCCCGGATCCGGGCCTATTCGCCCGTCACGCCGGCGGGGATTGTCGGGATCGGCGGCGGAAGCGCCATGGACATCGCCAAGGCCGTCTCGCTCATGCTCAACAACCCCGGTTCCTCCGCCGATTACCAGGGCTGGGACCTGATTTCGAACCCCGCCGTCTACCATGCGGCCGTTCCCACCCTCGCCGGAACGGGGGCCGAGATTTCCCGGACAACCATCCTCACGGGACCGGAAAAGAAGCTGGGCATCAACTCCGACTACACCCTCTACGATCAGATTCTCCTCGATCCCGAACTGCTGGCAGGGGTGCCAAAAAATCAATGGTTCTACACCGGTATGGACTGCTATATCCATGACGTGGAATCCCTCCACGGGACGTTCATCAACGAGTTCAGCAAGGCTTACGGGGAGAAGTCCCGCGATCTGTGCCGGCAGGTCTTCCTCGAGGATTCGCCGGAAAAAGACGACAAATTAATGATGGCCTCGTACTTCGGTGGCATGAGCATTGCGTATTCTCAGGTGGGGGCCTGTCATGCCCTCTCTTACGGACTCTCCTTCGTCCTGGGGATTCATCACGGCGTCGGCTGCTGCATCGCCTTTGACCAGATGGAGGACATCTACCCTGAGGGCGTCCGGGAGTTCCGTCAGATGATGGAGAAGCATGACATCCCGCTTCCCCGCAATGTGACAAAAGATCTCGATTCGGCTTCTCTGGAAAAGATGGTGACGACGGCCCTGGGCCTTGTTCCCCTCTGGGAGAATTGCCTTGGTCCCGACTGGGCCAATCTCATGACCCGGGAAAGGGCGATGGAACTCTACCGCAGGATGTAAGCAGACCCCGGAAAGCAGAGAATCCGAATCCTACTCTCTTATCAGGGATTTGGGGCGATCAATCGTGCAGCAGCAGTTAGTTCTTGGATCCTCTGCGGAAAATCCGTACCGCATCGAATGGCGGGATGCGCCGTTCAGCGGGACGGGAGCCTTCACGTGGCCTGACGGGAGCCGCTATGAAGGGCAATGGCTCGACGGGCTTCCTTCCGGGCGGGGAACGTATGTCTGGTCCGACGGCAGCTCCTACGAGGGGGAATGGCTTCGGGGCCTGCCGGAGGGAGCGGGAGAATATATCTCTTCCGACGGGACCAGGTACCTCAACGATTGGAAGGAAGGCCGTTCTTCCAGAGTCGAAAAAGCGGACGAACCGTCGGCGGAACTCAAAATCACCATTGAAAGCCAGCACAGAACCATCTCCGAACTTCAAGACCAGCTCGCCCGTCAAACCCGCTCTACACAAAAGACTGACACCCTAGCCGCCAAGGAGACCGAAGCCCGCTTCAAGGCCCTGGAAGCGGAAAAAACTTCCGCGGAAGAAAAGGCCGCAACGCTGGAACGACAGTCGGAAGCGCTCAAGGCCGAACTGGAGTCCGAGCGCGAAGTGAGCAGAAGAGCCCTTTCCCGGCTTCAGCAGAAGCTCGAAGGGCAAACCGCCGCGGCGCAAAAGGCCGAAAGCGCGGCGGCTGAAGTGGAGGACCGCTGCAGGACCCTCGAAAGCGAAAAAACCGCCGCACAGGAACAGCTCAAAGCACTCGAGGAAAGAGCGGAAGCCCTTTCTTCCGAGCTGAAAACCACCGCCAGAGATCACCACAAAGCCCTCTCGAAGCTTCAGCATCAACTCGATCTGCAGAGCTCCGCTGTCCGGAAGGCCGAAGCGGCTGCTGCGGCGGCGGACGACCGCTGCAAGTCCCTGGAAGCCGGGAAGCTTCAGGCGGAGGAGAAGGTATGCGCCCTGGAGCAGCAGGAAAAAATCAGCGCCGCCCGGATGGAGGCCGCCCATGAGGATCACCGGAAGGCCGTAGCCGAGCTTCAGCAGCGGCTCGCGATCCAGATGGACGCCGCCCGGAAGTCCGAAGCAGAGGCCGCCGAAGCGGCGGAAAACCGCTATAAAAGCCTGGTATCGGAAAAGGTTGCGGCGGAAGAAGAGGTCACCGTCCTGAGACGGCAGGCGGAGATCCTCGCCGTCGAGCTGAATTCCACCATCGAAAACAGCCAGAAGACCATCGCCGAGCTTCAGCAACAGCTCGCGTCGCAGATCGAGGCGGCACAGACGGCGGCCGACCACGCCGCCGCCCAGGCCGATTCCCGATGCGCAACCCTCGAAAAGAAAAAAAATGCCGCGGAGGAAGCAGTTCAATGCCTGAAGCGGCAGATGGAAATTCTCGCCGTCGAGCTGGACTCCACCTTGGATAGCAGCAAGAAGACCATCGTAGACCTTCAGCAGCATCTCGCCCTGCAAAACATAGCCGCCAAGAAGGCCGAGGCGGATGCCGCCGCCGCACAGGAGCGATGCAGGGCCCTGGAGTCGGGAAAGCGTTCGGCGAAACAAAAGGTCAACACCCTGGAAGAGCGGTTGAAAGCGCTTGAAGCGGAGCTGGAAAATGCTCTCCAAGAGCATGCCGCGTCCGTTTCAGAGCTTCAGCGGCAGCTTGACGCGCACAGAGCCCTGGCGCAGAAGTCCGAAGAGCCGGCTGAAGCGGATACCGATGACCGGTGCCGGATCCTGGAAGAGGAGAAAACCCTCCTGGAAGGCAACGTCAGAAGCCTTGAACAGCAGATGTTCAGGCAATCGGCCGAGCTGAAGATGTCTCTCGAAGGCCATCAGAAAACCATCGCCCGGCTTGAAAAACAGCTCGCCCTGCAGGCCGGGGCGGCGCAGAAGGCCGAAGCCGCCGCCGTTCAAAACGCCGAAGGCCGAGTCAAGACCCTGGAAGCCGAAAAAATCTCCCTTGAAGAAAAGCTCACCACCCTGGAGGAGAAAAACGAAGCCGGCACGGCCAAGCTGAAGACCACCGTCAAGAACCAGAAAAAGACGATCACCGATCTCAAAAAACAGCTCGTCCTGCAGATGACGGCCACCCGGGAGACATCCGCATCGGCTGCGGATTTCGAAGACCGGTGCAACGCTCTGGAGGCTGAGAAAAACTCCCTTGAAGAACGGCTCGAATCCTCCGAACGGCATGAAAGCGAGGGCGCGGCAGAGCTGAAAACCACCATCGAGAACCAGTCGAAAACCATTACCGAACTGGCGCGGCAATTGGCCGAAGCGGATGCCCGGAACCTTTCCCTGCAGCGGAAGATGGCGTCCACGGGGACCGATTCCGTCCTTTCCCAGGGGCAGTGGTCCCGGGTCTATGAGGATGGCAGAAGTTACCAGGGAGAGATGAAGGAGGATCTGCCCGACGGCCTGGGGGTCATGGCCTATCCGGACGGCGGGCGGTACGTCGGCGAGTGGAGTGCCGGAGAGAGAAACGGCCGGGGGACCCAGACTTCCGCGGACGGCTCCTCCTACGCCGGCCAGTGGGAACGGGATGTCATGTCCGGTGAAGGCATTCTGATCGTCCCGGAGGTGCGGACCTACATGGGGACCTGGAAAAACAACCTGGCCGACGGCAAGGGGATCGAGATCCACCCTGACGGAAAGAGATACGAAGGGGAATTCAAGCGGGGCAAGTACGACGGCCGGGGGACCTTAACCCTGGCCAACGGAACACGGTACACCGGGGAGTTTAAAAACAGCCTGTCAAGTGGGAAGGGCATTCTCAAGTACCCCAACGGCGACCGCTACGAAGGCGAGTTCAGGAACAACCAGTATCACGGCCAGGGAACGCTGACCCTGATCGACGGGAGGAAGTACACGGGCGAACTGGAAAAGGGCCTTCCCCATGGCCAGGGCATCATGATCCTCGCGGATGGAAGAAAATACATCGGCGAGTTTCGAAACGGCCAGTTTGCCGACAAGAAGATTCGAGGGAAATAGAAACGTTGCAAAAGCTCATCAGGTTATTTTCCGGAAACGGCGGCATCGAGTTTCAGTGGGGCGAGGATTCCCACCTGGGGAAGGGCCTCTACGCCCATCCAGATGGGAGCAGCTATGAAGGACATTTTTCGGCGGGGCGCTTTTCAGGGGATGGCTCCTTCAAATGGCCCGACGGCAGCGAATACTCGGGCAGATGGGAGAACGGGCTTCCCTCCGGCCGGGGAATCCTGAACCTTCCCGACGGCGGCCGATATGAAGGGGAATGGAGCGCAGGCGCGATCGAGGGAACGGGGACCCTGATCCTGGCTGATGAAACGAGCTACGAAGGGCAGTGGAAAAACGGCCGGAAAGAAGGACAGGGAGTCATTTCCCTTCCCGACGGGAAAAGGTATGAAGGGCAGTGGAAAAACGACCAGTTCCACGGGCAGGGAATCCTGACCTTTCCCGACGGTTCCCGGTACGAAGGAGAATGGAAGGAAGACCAGTTTTACGGAAAGGGGATCTTGACCTTTCCCGACGGTTCTCAATATAATGGTCAATGGGAGGGCGATAAATTCAAATTTACAGCGTGACCGGTTCTCCCGCCGGTCTTTTCCGATGAATGAACGGCCTGTCCTGAAAGGCCAATCGGATGACCCACGGATTTCACAGGGATGCCGACGGACCCGTCCCCGTGACGAAACAGCATAAAGAGCGGGAAAGAACGAATCACGATGACAACGAAGCTCCGCATTTACGTCGGTTCGGTTTCGATGGAACTGGAAGACGAACGCCTGATCCTCCAGAACCTGATGAACACGGACCCCTTTCTTTCCGCTTCCTGCATACCCCTCCTCTCAGATTGCGAGCCGGCCTCTCCGGGCAAAGCCCTGGAGGGATGCCTGCAATGCCTCGATGGCTGCCAGGTTTGCCTGCTTCTCATTGGAGTTGAATCGGCAGCGGCGGCGCACGAACTCTCCATCCCCCATGCCGAGTACCGCCGTGCCAGGGAAAGGGGGCTTCCCATCCTCGCATTCATCAAGGGCGACCGCTCTATCCGGAGGGAAGGGGAAACCGCCGGGCTGCTGAAGGAACTCGATGCGGACGGGCTGGAATGCCGAGGTTTCGGCAATATCATCGAACTCCAGAAGGAAGTCCGGGATGCGCTGGTGGCGCTGCTTCGGGATCGGTACGAAATTTCACCGACGAGCGACGAGGATGACATCGCGGAATCGACCATCGAGGCCACCTCGGTTTTCGAATCCCGCCCCCTTGACCGGGTCCGCTGGTGCGATCTTGACATGAACGTCGTCCGCACCCTTCTCGCCTCGGCCCAGAAGTGCAGCCCCGGCGAGCTGTCCGAGGAGGACCTCCTCGCCGGTGCGATCCTGAGAGGGCTGGCCTGGTACGACTCCTCCTCCGGCGAACACTATGCCACCGCCGCCGGAATTGTCCTGCTGGCCAAAGACCCCTCGGCCGTCTTTCCCCAATGCCGCATCCTGGCGGACGCCTACAGGAGCGCGGTGCCCGACGGGGACCCGCGGGACCACGAGGACATCCGGGGTCCCATGCCGGTGGTCATTGAACGGGCGATCGGCTTCATCGACCGCAACACCCGCCACCCGATGCGCGTGGTCGGCCTCAACCGCATCCGCCTTGACGAATATCCCGTCGACGGGCTGCGCGAGGCGCTGGTCAATGCCGTGGCGCATCGGCAGTACGAAGACGCCGGCCGCAAGATCATCCTCGAAGTCTTTCCCGACCGGGTCGTGATTTCCAGCCCCGGCCTCCCGCCCCGACCGATCACCCTGGCCAGCCTGCGCCGGGGCAGGTACCGGCCCTGTTCGCGCAATCCCGTCCTGGCCCAGTGCCTCTCCTATTTTCACCGCATCGAGGAGCGGGGCAGCGGCTTCCGCCGGATGCGCGACCACATGCTCAACCACGGGCTCGATCTGCCCCTTCTGAGCACGGACATGGGATATTTCCAGGTCACCTTTCCGGGGCCCGGCGAAGACATCGATCTCCTGCGCGTTCCGGACAGGCACGTTCGATTTTCCCCGGCCGCGGAGGCGCAGTTGAATGAACGGCAGCGGAAGATGCTGCAATGGCTGGCCGAAGGGCAGGAGCTGACGAGCCGCCAGTGCGAGGCGGAATTCGGCGTTTCCCGCCCGATCACCGCCGGTGACTTCGGGCTGCTCGTCAAACTTGGGCTGGCGGAAAAGCTGGGAGGAGGCCGCTCCACCCGCTACCGCCTGAAAAGCAGGGATCGTTAAGTAATCGTAAAGCTAAAAGGCGCTAATCGTAAACCTCCAAACTGTAAACCAGCACGCCGCAATCGTTACGTGACGGGACGATCCGAGGCTGCTGATCGCTTTCTTTCATTCCCTGGTCTCTTTTTCCCGGTCGCGCTCCCTCACGAAAAGCCTTGCCAGATCGGACAGTTCATCGGCCAGCAATTCGAGGAGATCCTCGATGGAGAGGATCCCCAGCAGGGTTTCCCTCTCATTGACAACAACGACCCGCCGGATCCCTCTTCCCCGCATATACTGGATCGTATCCCAGATGCCCCGGCTCTCCGACACGGAAAACAGCTCGGGACTCATCACATCTTCGACGAAAACGCTGTCCAGCGGCACTTCCTTGGCGATCAGCTCCACGACCAGATCCCGATCGGTGACGATCCCCACGGGCGCCACCTCGCCGTCCCGGTCTTCCACGACGACCAGTCCTCTTACATGATACTGGCGCATGAGTTTTGCCGCGTCCAGAATGCTGTCCTTCCGCCTCACGATGACCACATCGCGGTTGCAAATTTCTCCGATCGGCATCTCGTCACCTCCATAAAAATAGTAAACGCATTAGCATTATACAGGCAAGAGGCGGCTGGCACAACATCAAATCGGGAAACAGGATCACAGGGAAAAAGCAAGACCGCCAGGAACATGGAATCTATTTTGTTGTTATCTTTACATATTTGTGCTATGCGTCCCCTGTGCTGGCAAAACGGGAATGCTTGAATAAGCACCCCACAGGAAAGCAGATCTCTGATGTTCACCGACTATCAGGCAAAATATATTGCTTACGAATTGACCCGCCGATTTCCTCCGGACAGTGTGGAAAAAATGACCGCCACCCTGGTCGATGCCCAGGTTGATCTCAATCCCCACCAGATCGATGCAGCCCTTTTTGCCAGTAAATCGCCCCTTTCCAAGGGCGCTTTACTGGCCGATGAAGTGGGGCTGGGTAAAACCATCGAGGCGGGTCTTGTGCTTTCTCAGAAGTGGGCTGAACATAAGCGTCGCATTCTCGTCATAACTCCATCCAATTTGCGGAAACAGTGGTATCAGGAATTGACGGACAAGTTTTTCCTGCCCTGCCGCCTGCTGGAGTCCAAATCATACAATGATCATTGCAGGCAGGGCCGATTCCGTCCCTTCGAGGCGCCGGAAATTGTTATCTGCTCTTACCACTTTGCCAGAAGCAAGGCGAGCGATGTCCAATCCGTTCCCTGGGATCTGGTGGTCATTGATGAAGCGCACCGGCTGCGCAACGTCTATAAATCCTCCAATGTGATCGCCAGCACATTGAAGACGGCCCTGGCCGGGAAAGACAAGCTGCTTCTCACAGCCACGCCGCTGCAGAATTCCCTGCTGGAGCTCTTTGGTCTGGTCAGCTTCATCGACGAATACACCTTCGGAGACCTGAAAAGTTTCCGGGAACAGTTCACCAAGCTCAATCAAGAGCAAGTCTTCCAAACTCTCAAAACACGGCTGAAACCGGTCTGTCATCGCACGCTGCGGCGGCAGGTTTTGCCCTACATCAAATACACTCAGAGGCTGCCCATCGTTCAGGAATTTACACCGGAAGAAAGTGAGGACAGACTCTACAACCTGGTTTCGGAATATCTGCAAAGGGACAACCTGCAAGCCCTGCCGCCAAGTCAGCGTTCTCTGATGACGCTGGTCCTGCGCAAGCTTCTGGCATCCTCCACCTTCGCCATTGCGGGCGCTTTAGTTTCAATGTCCAGCAGACTTAAAGCCAAGATCCGAAAGGACTCCTTTCCCGAATCGTTCGAAGAAGAACTCGGGCAGGATTATGAAGCATTGGGAGAAACGGCCGATGAATGGAGTGAAGATGAGCCAGCAGAATCCCTCTCCCAGGAAGATCGGAAAATCATTGAACAGGAAATCGCTGATCTCGATGCCTTTGCCCGGCTGGCTACATCGATCGAGCACAATGCCAAGGGAAAGGCTCTGTTAAAAGCACTGGAAATTGCCTTTGCCAAGGCAACCGAAATCGGCGCGGCACAAAAAGCCGTCATTTTCACCGAATCGCGCCGTACCCAGAGTTACCTGTTACGCCTGCTTGCAGACAGCCCCTTTTCAGAAGGAATTGTCCTTTTCAACGGCTCCAATGCCGACGAATCCTCCCGTAAGATTTATCTGGACTGGCTGGAACGTCATCAGGGTACGGATCGGGTCAGCGGGTCGCGCACCGCCGATCTGCGCTCGGCGCTGGTTGATTATTTCCGTGAGCAGGGCCGGATCATGATCGCCACCGAAGCCGGGGCCGAAGGCATCAACCTCCAGTTCAGCTCCCTCGTCGTAAATTACGATCTCCCCTGGAACCCGCAACGGATTGAACAGCGCATCGGACGCTGCCACCGTTACGGCCAGCAGCATGACGTGGTCGTGGTCAACTTCCTCAATCGCAAAAATGCCGCCGATCTGCGGGTTTTTGAGCTTCTTTCCGAAAAGTTCAAGCTCTTCGAAGGAGTTTTCGGCGCAAGTGACGAAGTCCTCGGCGCCATCGAGTCCGGGGTGGATTTCGAAAAGCGCATCGCCGCCATTTATCAACGCTGCCGGAAACCGGAAGAAATTCAGAACGCTTTCGATCAGCTTCAGCTCGAACTCACTATGGAAATCAACGAGGCCATGGCCTACACACGTAAGCAGCTGCTGGAAAACTTTGATGATGAGGTCAGGGAAAAGCTCAGAATCCGTGACGAAGCCTCCAGGGCTTGCCTGAATCATTTCGAACGTCAGCTCATGCAGCTGACCCGCCATGAGCTGAACGGGCATGCCGAGTTCCTGGCCGATGGGGTTTTCCGATTGAACACTCCGCCCTTTCCCGAAAAGGCGGAGCAGATCCCTTTAGGCCTCTATGAATTGCCGCGACGCTCCGGAGAGGCCCATCTCTACCGACGGACCCATCCCCTTGCCGAAGCACTGCTGGAACGGGCCAAAAGCCGGGACCTGAGACCTGCCGAACTTGCCTTCGATTATTCCAGCCATGACGGCAAGGTCTCCGTTTTGGAATCCCTTATGGGCCGGGCCGGCTGGATGACGGCGTCGGTCTTCACGATTGAATCCCTCGATCATGCAGAAGACCACCTTATCGTGACCGCCCTGACCGACCAGGGTCACATGCTGGAAGAAGAAACGGCCGTTCGTCTCCTCAGCATACCGGCTCAGGTGACGGGTTATGTATCCGAACCGCCCCCTATGGCAATTTTAGAGGATGCCGCCCGACAGCGTCAGTCCGTTATTCAGAAAGAGATTTCTGCGCGCAATGCCCGTTTTTTCGAAGCCGAAGCGGAAAAACTCGACGGCTGGGCCGATGATCTGAAAGTGGGATTGGAGCGAGAAATAAAAGAACTGGATCAACAGATCAAAGAGGCGCGCCGCGCCGCCACCGCTGCGTTTACACTGGAGGAAAAGCTTGCCGGGCAGAAGCAGATCAAGGTTCTGGAATCCCAGCGCAACCAGAAGCGCCGGTCGCTATTCGATGCCCAGGATGATGTGGACCGGCAGCGGGAAGCGCTCATCGCACAGATTGAGGGCAAGTTGAGGCAAAGGGAAACCGTCCTACCGCTTTTTTTAATATGTTGGTCATTGAAGTCTTAGAATCAGCACAATATCGCTTGTATTAAAGACCAAGCTAAAGTCTCCCTTCCATAGGATACTGAATCTATAAATCAGCTTGCAAATAAACCGACGCCTCGTCTGGAAATCATTGATGTTAAATATGAAAACAGAAATTCACTTCAATCTGGAGCAGCATATTTAGCTTGACATTAGTTTGACTTTAGATTGTGCAGGGCATAAAAAAGATGATTAGATTTTAAGTCATTCGGATTGAGATTGACAGCAAGTACGGAAAAGCAGAACGGGATAATAAAAAGGGAGATGGAATATGATCAGACGATTCCAGGTGATCAACTACAAATCACTTAAAAACGTAGATGTCGGTCTGCCCAATCTTGTCGTGATTTTCGGACCGAATGCCGCCGGTAAAAGCAATCTCTTCGATGCGCTGAATCTGTTTTCCAAGATGGTCACCAAGAAAAATCTGAAAGAGGCTTTTGCCGAGCATCGCGGCGTTCCCCTGGAAGTTGTTCACTATGCATCCGGAGGAATTTCAGGCCTGAAGGAAAAAGAATATCATGATGTATCCTTCATCGGCGATATTGAAATCAGCGATCCCGTTGTTCGTGACGTTGAGGCGCGCATCCGGGAATTGAGGCGTGGCATCGAGAGCGCCGATTCTGTACCCCAGGGAAAAAGCATCATCACGCACCGTTTTCTCCGTTATGAGATTGACCTTCAAATCTCTTCTCATTCCGGTCAAGTGCGGATCATGAATGAACGCCTGACAGCCCTACGAAGAGACGGCTCTGAGAAAACGCGAACCCCTTTCATTGAAAAAGTAAACGGCAAAATCAGCCTTCGGATGGAAGGACAGGCGCACCCGACATTCCACGATATCGGACTTGACTATGCCATCGCATCGACGTCTCTCTATGCGCCGCATTACCCTCATATCACGGCGCTCCGCGAAGAGCTGTCCCGGTGCCATTTCTATTTTCTGGAACCCCGTGAACTGATGCGCCAGGGCAATGCCGTCGCCAAAGTGACCAATATCGGGCCTCGCGGCGAAGATCTCGCGGCCTTTTATTTTACCCTTCGCGAGATGCACCCTCCACAATTCAAGGCGGTCAAACTTGCCGCCATGCAGCTCCTTCCTCGGCTGAAAGACCTGGAGATCGAACGCACCGACGAGGCGGAATTGTTTCTAAGACTTTGTGAAGACAATGCCTCTTATTCAAATCGTCTGATTTCGGAAGGAACCCTGCGGGTATTGGGTCTGCTGGCCGTCCTGTCTCCGGTGACCGGCTCAACCATGATCGGCTACGAGGAGCCGGAAAACGGCGTTCACCCGAGAAGATTGAAAAATATCGCGGAACTGTTAAAAAATGCCGCCGACAGCAACCGGCAGATTCTCATCAATACCCACTCGCCCATTTTGCCGACCTACTTCAGTGACAAAGACCTGCTGGTATGTCAAAGGACGGAAGCCGGAACGGTCTTTATTCCATTTTCGACACTCGGCCCCCTGTTCCGCTCCGGAAACATTGAGCAATACCTCGAAGAGGAAATCGTGCGGGGGGATTTCGGTGGCTAAATATAAAATCTTTTTCTTTCTTGAAGATACGGCGCAGGAGTCCTTCATACCAGCTATCGTCGAACGCTTGATTCAGGATGAGGGAAAAGATATCAGCGACTACGACCTTCGCGTTCTCAGCGCCCGAGGCGGCGGTTCCATCCGCGCTTACAAGGATTTTCTCAAACAGGCGAAAAAACGAAATTATCTTGATGCCGATGTCCTGATCGTTGGATCGGACGGAAACTGCAATGGCTTTGTAAAAAGGAAGCAGCAGCTTCTCAACGCCTCCAGCGGCATCTTGTATCCGGAGATTATCTCAGCGGTTCCGGATCCTCATATTGAAAGATGGTATCTTCTGGACCGTCAAGCCCTCACCCATGCCGCCGATGTGCCCATCCAAGTGGTATCGCCAACGGTTAAATGCGATAAGAATCATTATAAAACGCTCCTGAAAA
>MVRU01000021.1 GCA_002067745.1 Syntrophus sp. PtaU1.Bin005 | reverse complement strand
ACAGGCCAGTAGCTCTAATGGATAGAGCGCCGGACTCCAAATCCGGATGCTGGGGGTTCGAGTCCCTCCTGGCCTGCCATTTTTTTTAGTAGGTCAAGGGTCCTGGACATGGGAAATATAATGATCAAGTTGAAGGGCTATATCGAAATTATAAGCCTGTTTTTAAAGGGAGCGAGGGCGGAGCTTAAAAAGGTGACGTGGCCCACGCCGAAGCAGACCTTGGCTTCCACCTCCGTGGTCATTATCGTTGTCTTCATTGTTTCCACCTTCCTCGGGATCGTAGATTTCGGCCTTACCAAGACGATCAAGCTGGTGTTAGGTTAAAATACTATGGCTTTCAAATGGTATGTCGTGCATACATATTCCGGTTTCGAAAGCAAGGTGAAACAGTCTCTGCAGGAACGGATAGGGGCCGCAGGCATGCAGTCCCGTTTTTCAGACATCCTGATTCCCGAAGAGGATGTCGTCGAACTGGTGTCCGGTACGAAAAAGACGTCGAAGCGCAAGTTCTTTCCGGGGTACATTCTTGTAAAGATGGAGCTGGACGATGATACGTGGCACCTTGTGAAGGATACTCCGAAGGTGACGGGATTCATCGGAAGCAGGGAGAAACCTTCGCCTATTCCCGACCGGGACGTGGAGCTGCTGAAAACGAGAATCGACGAAGGGACCTTGAAGCCCAAGCCCAAGTTCAAATTTGAAGTGGGTGACCATGTGACCATCGTGGATGGTCCCTTTACAAATTTCGATGGAGTGATCGACGAGGTCAAGGCTGAGAAGGGAAAGTTGAGAGTCATTGTCAGCATCTTCGGTCGACCGACGCCGGTGGAGCTGGATTTTATTCAGGTTGTTCAGAGCTGATCAGGAAGAAACCGTCCGGACAGCCTCAAGATCATAACGTAAGGTGGTTATATTATGGCCAAGAAAGTCATCGCTAATATCAAACTTCAACTCAAAGCGGGAAAAGCAACACCATCACCGCCGGTCGGTCCGGCTTTGGGCCAGCATGGCGTTAATATCATGGAATTCTGCAAGGCGTATAACGCTTTGACGCAAAACCAGGAAGGGACGGTCATCCCCGTGCTGATAACCGTTTATGCGGACCGGTCCTTTACCTTTGTCACAAAAACGCCCCCTGCCTCCGTACTGCTGAAGCAGGCGGCAAAAATCGCCAAGGGCGCCAGTGACCCGAAGCGGGACAAGGTGGGGACGGTATCGGCACAGCAGGTGCGGGAGATTGCCGATTTGAAGTACAAGGACTTGAACGCCGTGGACATGGCAGGGGCGATTCGGATCGTCGAAGGGACGGCGAAATCGATGGGGATTGAGATCGCCGATTAAGCTGCGGGCCATGCCATCTGCGGTTGCCTGAAGTGTTTTTCAGGGAAGACGGAAAGATCGATTCTATAAAAAAACCAGCTGAGACCCTGAAAAAGAGGATGCTGTCCGTCACGACGGGTCGAAACTGTACATTGAGGTTGAATCATGCCAAAAAGGGGAAAGACATATCTAGCTGCGAAAGAGAAGGTAGAGGCGGGACACCGCTATACGCTTTCCGAAGCCCTGGAACTTGTAACGAGTTCTGCAAGGGGGAAGTTTGACGAAACGGTCGAGGCCGCTGTCCGCCTCGGTGTGAACCCGGCCCATGCGGATCAGATGGTCCGGGGCAGCGTCGTTCTGCCGAACGGATTGGGGAAATCGGTGCGGGTTCTGGTTTTTGCGAAGGGCGAGAAGGAAAAGGAAGCCATGGACGCGGGAGCCGACTACACCGGATCCGATGAATACATCGAAAAGATCAAGGGGGGATGGCTTGAATTCGACCGTGTGATCGCAACACCCGATATGATGGGGAATGTCGGTAAGCTCGGGAAGATTCTCGGCCCCCGGGGATTGATGCCTAATCCGAAAGTGGGGACGGTGACCTTCGATGTCGCCCAGGCCGTCAGGGATGTCAAAGCGGGTAAAGTCGAATTCCGGGTGGAGAAGGCAGGAATCGTCCACAGCCCGGTGGGAAAAGTATCCTTTGGCCCGGAGAAGCTGATGGAAAACATTCAGGCTCTCATGGAAATGATCGTCAAGTTGAAACCCGCCACCAGCAAGGGAACCTATATCAAAGGGGTTGCGGTTTCCTCGACGATGGGACCCGGGGTGAGGGTCGATCCGCTGGATTTGAGAAATCTTTAAGAATTCAAATTACTTCTGTTTTAATCAGTTCAAGGCAGATGTGAAATCATACCACTAAATAGAGAAATCTGAGACAGCAGGTACAGGGTTTAAACGATGCGCGCATCGGCCTGCCGAGATAGCTATTGAGTGAAGCAGAGTCATGCTTCAGTGCCATAAGTTTGTGTGTATGTTCCTGTGTGCTGCTCAGTTCTCCTATTTTTTTAATTCCTTAGTAACAGGTTCTGATTTCCCGGGAAGATAATTTATTCCGCCATGCCCATCGCGTGGCGGGCGAGAAAGGAGGTTAAGGTTGGATCGGAGAACGAAAGAGCAGGTTGCCGTTGAGCTCCACCAGAAGGTCAAGTCATTCAAGCTGGCCGTTTTGGCAAACTTCAGAGGAATCGATGTCGCCAAGATGACAGCCCTGCGAAATGACCTGCGGAAGTCTAACACGGAGTTGAAAGTTGTAAAAAACACCCTTTTGAACATCGCGTCACGGGATACTTCCCTTGAGGCATTGCAGGACCATTTCAAAGGGCCGTTGGCTTTGATTCTCAGTTATGGCGATCCCGTGGAGCCGAGTAAGATTCTGTCTGATTTCGCGAAGAAGAATGCAGAATTGGAGCTTAAAGTCGGCATGTTGGGCGATAAGGTCATTACGATTGAGCAGCTGAAGGCGTTGGCGGAACTTCCCAGCAGGGAGATTCTGCTTGCCAAGATGCTTTCTGTAATGGTGGGCGTTCAGACGCAGCTGGTCAATGTACTCAGCGCTGTACCGCGAGGGTTTGTCCGGGTGCTGGATGGATATCGAGCTAAAAAGGAAGAGGGCAATTAAAGACCCATTCCTTGAGGAACATTAAACAAAACACACAGGAAGGGATAGAAAATGGCGGATATTACAAAAGAAGATGTCGTGAAATTCATTGAAGGGATGACCGTTCTGGAACTGTCCGAGCTGGTCAAGGAACTGGAAGAGAGATTCGGTGTGTCGGCGGCGGCCCCTGTAGCGGTTGCCGCGGTTGCGGGCCCGGCGGAGGCGGCGGCGCCAGCCGAAGAAAAGACGGAATTCGATGCGATCCTGACGGGATTCGGCGATCAGAAAATCCAGGTCATCAAGGTTGTCCGGGCCATCACGGGCCTTGGCCTGAAAGAGGCGAAAGACCTGGTGGAAGGTGTACCAAAACCCATCAAGGAAGCGGTATCCAAGGATGAGGCCGCTGACATCAAGAAGAAGATTGAAGAAGTCGGCGGGACCGTCGAAGTTAAATAATTGAATATAACAAGGGCACAGTCATTGTGCCCGAACTATTATTTAGGAATGCCATGGGCGAATTTAGAAAAAACTTTGGCCGTATCGAGGAAATTCTGGAAGTTCCCAACCTGATTGACATTCAAGTCAGGTCCTACGAGATTTTTCTCCAGGAGAAGGTGGCTTCGGAAAATCGAAAGAATTACGGTCTGCAGGGTGCCTTTAAAAGCGTTTTTCCCATTTCGGATTTCAGTGGGAAATGTTCGCTGGAATTTGTTAGCTATAAGATAGGGGCTGTTCGTTATGACGTCAACGAGTGCATTCAGAAGGGGATGACCTATGCAGCTCCCCTTAAGATCGTCGTGCGGCTCGTTGTTTTTGATACGGACCGCGTGTCCGATCAGAAAAACATCCGTGACATCAAAGAGCAGGAGATTTATTTCGGTGAGATTCCTCTGATGACGGAAAAGGGGACTTTCATCGTCAATGGAACGGAACGCGTTATCGTCAGCCAGCTGCACCGATCCCCAGGCATATTTTTCGACCATGATAAAGGAAAAACGTTAACAAGCGGAAAACTGATCTATTCAGCCAGGATCATTCCCATCCGAGGATCCTGGCTGGATCTGGAATTTGATTCCAAGGATCTGCTCTATGTCCGCATCGACCGCCGCAGGAAGATGCCCGTCACCATTCTTCTCAAGGCGATGGGTTACTCCACGGAAGATCTGCTTAATTACTTTTATGATGTGGAACACGTCTTCTGCGAAGGAGATTCCTTCGCTGTGGCTGTCGAAGAATCTCTCGTCGGCCACAAGCTGTCTGACGATATTCGGGACATTCATACGGGTGACGTCCTGTTCAAGAAGGGACGCCGCATCACCAAGACGATCTTCAAAAAAATCAAGGAGCAGCATGTTGATCGGATTCCGTTGGAGGTCGAGGAGCTGCCGGGAAGAATTCTGGCGGCCGATGTCCTGGATCCGGAAACGGGAGAGGTCATCTTCCGCTGCAATGAGGCGTTGACTGCCGCAGCCGTTGACGCGATCCGGGAAAAGGGGATCCGGAAGCTCAGCGTCATTCAGATCGGCGAGGATATGGCAAACACCTCCATACGGGACACCTTGCTGGTTGACCGGACGGAGAACTCCGGTGATGCCATCATCGAAATCTACCGCCGCTTGAGGCCAAGCAATCCGCCGACGCCCGATACGGCGCAGAAGTTTTTCAACAGCCTCTTCTTTGAGAACGAAAGCTACGATCTGTCCGCGGTCGGGCGGGCGAAGATGAACTACAAGCTTCACCTGGATGTTTCCACGGACGTGACGGTCTTGAGAAACGAAGACATCATGGCCGCCGTCAAATATCTCATCGACCTTAAAAACGGGGTTCCGGAATGCAGTGTGGATGACATTGATCACCTCGGTAACAGGAGGGTGCGCTCCGTCGGCGAGCTGATCGAAAACCAGTACCGTATCGGTCTGGTGCGCATGGAACGGGCGATCAAGGAGAAAATGAGCCTTCAGGACATCGAAACCATGATGCCTCATGACCTCGTCAATGTAAAGCCCGTGTCCGCAGTGGTCAGTGAGTTTTTCGGCAGCAGCCAGCTTTCGCAGTTCATGGACCAGACCAATCCCCTGTCCGAGATTACCCATAAGAGGAGACTGTCCGCCCTGGGCCCCGGCGGCCTGACACGGGAAAGGGCCGGGTTTGAGGTGCGGGATGTTCATCCCACCCATTACGGTCGAATCTGCCCCGTGGAGACACCGGAAGGACCGAATATCGGGTTGATCGTTTCCCTCAGCACGTACGCCAGGGTGAATGAGTTCGGATTTATTGAGACGCCTTACCGCATGGTGCAGGAGGGTCGGGTCCTGCCGGATATCAAATTTCTGACAGCCATTGAAGAGGAAAACCTGGTGGTCGCCCCTGCCGACCAGCCGGTGAATCCCGACGGAAGCTTCATCGGGGAGCTGATTTCGGCAAGAAAGGGTGGAGACTTTGTCTCGGTGGTTCCCTCGGACGTCAACATGGTTGACGTATCTCCGAATCAGCTGGTCAGCGTCGCGGCGACGCTGATCCCCTTTCTTGAACATGACGATGCAAACCGCGCCCTCATGGGATCGAACATGCAGCGGCAGGCGGTTCCCCTGATGAGGCCGGAGATCCCTCTCGTGGGAACCGGCATGGAAAGGGCTGTCGCCCGGGATTCCGGAGCGGTTGTGGTTGCCAGGAGATCCGGGGTTGTCGAGAGCGTCGATGCCTCCAGAATCGTCATCAAGTGCGAGGACGCAGAAAAGGAGGACAGCGATACAGGCGTCGATATCTATACCCTGATCAAATATCAGCGCTCCAACCAGGATACCTGCTTCAACCAGAAGGCCATCGTCAACAAGGGGGACCGGGTCAAGAGAGGCGACATCATCGCTGATGGACCGGCCACGGATAATGGTGAACTCGCCCTGGGCCGCAATGTGATGGTCGCCTTCATGTCCTGGGGGGGGTACAACTATGAAGACTCCATCCTCGTGAGTGAACGGATCGTTAAGGAGGATATCTACACATCCATCCATATTGAAGAATTTGAAACCATGGCCAGGGACACCAAGCTCGGCAAGGAGGATATCACGAGGGATATTCCAAATGTCGGCGAAGAGGCCCTCCGCAATCTCGATGACAGCGGAATCGTTCGGATGGGTGTCTCCGTAAAGGCCGGCGACATCCTGGTGGGTAAAATCACCCCCAAGGGGGAAACCCAGCTGTCGTCCGAAGAAAAACTCCTCCGCGCCATATTCGGAGAGAAAGCCAGCGATGTGAGGGACACCTCGCTCCGTGTTCCGCCGGGTGTCGAGGGGACCGTCATCGATGCCAAGATCTTTACCCGCAAGGGAGCGGAGAAAGATCTGAGGTCTCAGTACATTGAAGATGAAGCGGCAGCGATGCTTCAAAAGGACCGGGATGACGAGATCCGGATCGTTACGGAAACCGTGAAGAAGGACGTCAGCTCATTGCTTCAGGGAAAACAGTCCGGTGCCCGGATTGTGGACCCGAAGAGAAAGAAAATATGCCTCAAAAAAGGCGATGTCATCACCCCTGAAATTTTGAATGAGATTCCCCTGAATCTGTGGAAGGAAATTTCCCTCGTGGATGATGACGAGACCGAGAAGGCGGTCGTCCGCATGATGACCAACCTCTATAACAAGATCGAGCTCGTCGAGGCTTACTACAATGAGAAGATGGAGAAGCTCAAAGCCAGCGATGAACTGCCGCCCGGAGTGATCAAAATGGTGAAGGTCTATATCGCCATAAAGAGAAAGCTTCAAGCCGGAGATAAAATGGCGGGACGGCATGGAAACAAGGGTGTTCTTTCCAGAATCCTGCCGGAAGAGGATATGCCTTATTTCAAGGACGGCAGGCCCGTCGACATCGTGCTGAATCCCCTGGGGGTTCCCTCACGAATGAATGTGGGCCAGATCCTTGAGACGCATCTCGGCTGGGCGGCGAAAGGACTGGGCGAAAAGCTCAATGATCTGCTGGAGCGCTATTCAAGCCGGAACCCCGTTCGGGACGAGTTGAAGAACATCTACTCGTCGAAAGAGTTTGACAAATTTGTCGACGGGGCAACGGAAGAGGACGTCACGAGGTTTGTGCGCAGGCTTCAGCGCGGCATAGCCGTTTCGTCGCCGGTCTTTGATGGCGCCAGTGAAGAGGATATCCGGGATATGCTGGAACTGGCGGGTCTTCCGTCGAAGGGGCAGGCGACGCTCTATGACGGCCGCACGGGCGAACCCTTCGACCAGGAGATCACGGTGGGTATGATCTATATGCTCAAGCTGCATCACCTTGTGGACAATAAGATTCACGCCAGATCCATCGGTCCGTACTCACTGGTCACTCAGCAGCCTCTGGGCGGGAAGGCCCAGTTCGGCGGGCAGAGACTCGGTGAAATGGAAGTCTGGGCCATGGAAGCTTACGGTGCCGCGTATTCGCTGCAGGAATTTTTGACCGTCAAGTCGGATGACGTTGCCGGCCGAACGAGGATTTATGAAGCGATTGTTAAGGGTGAAAATACATCAGAACCAGGCCTGCCGGAGTCGTTTAACGTTCTCGTAAAAGAACTGCAGAGTCTTTGCCTTGATGTGGAATTGATTGAAGAGGAATAGTAAAGGCCTCCTTCATCGCCGACATCGAGTTACATATAACCGGGAGTAAAAACTGTGGAAGATGTTTTCAGCTATTTTGAAAAACCAAAAGATCCGATCCGTTTTAACGCAATAAAGATATCCATTGCTTCACCGGACAAGATTCTGTCCTGGTCTTTCGGTGAGGTCAAGAAACCCGAAACGATCAATTATCGAACGTTCAAGCCAGAGCGTGACGGGCTCTTCTGCGCGAAGATTTTCGGTCCCGTCAAGGATTATGAATGCCTCTGCGGACGGTACAAGCGGATGAAGCACAGGGGCGTGGTCTGTGAAAAGTGCGGCGTAGAAGTCATCAAGTCGAAGGTCCGGCGTGAGCGCATGGGGCACATTACCCTGGCTACGCCGGTTGCCCATATCTGGTTCCTCAAAAGCCTTCCCAGCCGGATCGGAAATGTTCTGGATCTGACCCTGAAGGAGTTGGAGCGGATCCTCTATTTCGAATCATGGATTGTTCTGGATCCCAAAAACACGCCGTTGAGAAAAAAAGAGCTGCTCTCCGATGAAGAATACAATGATTACCGGGAGCAGTACGGTGCGGACGCCTTCCAGGCGGGCATCGGAGCGGAGGCTGTCCGAAGGCTGCTCGAAGAAGTGAACCTGGATGTGATGGACGTGGAGTTGCGTGAGGAGTTGAAGACCGCTTCTTCGGATACAAAGAGGAAGAAAGTCATCAAGAGATTGAAGGTCATCGAAGCCCTCCGCAAATCGGGGAACCGCCCGGAGTGGATGATTCTGACCGTTCTGCCCGTTATTCCGCCGGACCTGCGACCCCTGGTCCCCCTGGACGGCGGTCGTTTTGCCACCTCGGATTTGAATGACCTTTACCGCCGGGTCATCAACCGGAATAACCGGCTGAAGCGTTTACAGGAGCTCAACGCGCCCGAAATCATCATTCGAAACGAAAAAAGAATGCTCCAGGAAGCCGTGGACGTTCTTTTTGACAACGGCAGAAGGGGCCGGGCCATCACGGGAACGAACAAGCGGCCTTTGAAGTCCCTGTCCGACATGCTCAAGGGGAAGCAGGGGCGCTTCCGCCAGAATCTCCTGGGAAAACGCGTTGATTATTCCGGCCGTTCCGTGATCACCGTCGGTCCGGATCTGCGGTTGCACCAGTGCGGATTGCCGAAGAAAATGGCTCTCGAACTCTTTAAGCCCTTCGTTTACAACCGATTGCAGGAGAAGGGCTATGTGACGACCGTCAAGAGCGCCAAGAAAATGGTGGAGCGCGAAACGGCTGAGGTGTGGGATGCCTTGGATGAGGTTGTCCGTGAATATCCGGTCATGCTGAATCGTGCTCCGACACTCCACCGGCTGGGGCTTCAGGCATTCGAGCCGGTCCTGATCGAGGGAAAGGCGATCCAGCTACATCCCCTCGTCTGCACGGCCTTCAACGCCGATTTCGACGGTGACCAGATGGCCGTTCACGTGCCCCTGTCCATCGAGGCCCAGACGGAGGCGCGGGTGCTCATGATGTCCACAAACAACATTCTTTCACCGGCCAATGGAAAGCCGATCATCATCCCCAGCCAGGATATCGTCCTGGGGATCTATTATCTGACCCGGGCGAAGGAAGATGCCACGGGCGATGGAATGACCTTTTCCGATCCGGAGGAAGTCCGCTCCGCCTATGACGCAGGGGCTCTGGAATTACACGCAAGAATAAAGGCGCGGATCAACGGGGAATTAAAGCAGACCACCGTGGGCCGGGTCCTTCTGTATGATATCATACCGCAGGACATCTCCTTTGATGTCATCAACAAGGTGATGAACAAGAAGGAACTGGCCAATCTGATCGACTACTGCTACCGGACCTGCGGGGAGAAAGTGACGGTTATCCTTGCCGATCGGTTGAAGGACCTTGGCTACAAATATTCAACCCATTCAGGGATGTCTTTTGCCGTCAGGAACCTGAACATCCCGGGAAACAAGAGGGATATTCTCAGCCGCGCGGACCGCGATGTCCTGGAGATCCAGAAGCAGTACATGGACGGCTTGATTACGGACGGCGAGCGGTACAACAAGGTCATCGATATCTGGGCCCAGGCTACGGAAAAAATCGCTTCGGAAATGATGGGAGGGATTGAAACAGAGGAGCAGCTTACGACAGACGGAAAAAAAGTCATCGAGAGCTTCAATCCGATTTACATGATGGCTGATTCCGGAGCACGGGGAAGCAACGCGCAGATCCGGCAGTTGGCCGGTATGCGCGGGTTGATGGCAAAGCCCTCCGGAGAAATCATTGAAACGCCGATTACGGCCAATTTCCGGGAAGGATTGACCGTCCTTCAATATTTCATTTCAACCCACGGCGCCAGGAAGGGCCTTGCCGATACGGCGCTGAAAACGGCGAACTCCGGCTACCTGACGAGGCGGCTCGTCGATGTCGCCCAGGATTGCATCATCACCCAGCATGATTGCGGAACGGTGGACGGCATTTCCGTCTCCGCCCTGATGGAGGGCGGAGAAATCATCGAGACGGCGGGTGAGCGGGTCCTCGGACGCGTGGCCTTGGAAGAGATCCTGGATCCCTTCACGGGTGAAGTCCTCGTGGGGGCCAACCAGGAAATTGATGAGGCCCTCTCAGAAAAGATAGACCGGGCGGGCATCGAGGGTGTGAACATTCGCTCGGTTCTGACCTGCAAAGCCAAATACGGCGTCTGCGCAAAATGTTACGGCAGGGACCTGGGGCACGGACACCTGGTCAACATTGGAGAGGCCGTTGGAATAATTGCAGCGCAGTCCATCGGAGAGCCGGGGACTCAGCTGACCATGAGAACCTTTCATATCGGCGGTACGGCAAAATTTGAGGAGCATTCAACCCTGGATTCGCGCCATGACGGAGGTGTGAAATATGTGGATCTCAATTATGTTACCAGTAAGACGGGTGATTTGGTCGTCATGAGCCGCCACGGAGAAATTCATGTTCTTGATGAGCACATGAGGAGCCGGGGAAAGTATACCGTGCCCTACGGCGCTCACCTTAAAGTGCTGGATGGCGCTTCCGTCAAGAGGGGGGATCGCATGGCGGAGTGGGATCCTTTCTCCATTCCCATTCTTGCAGAGGTGGACGGGACGATCAAATTCGGCGACATCATAGAGGGAAAGACGATGCAGGAGCAGGTTGATGAAGTGACCGGCCTTTCCCGGAAAGTAATCGTTGAGTTCAAGGGCGCAGACCTCAGACCCCGGGTGTCCATCAAGGACGCCAAGGGAAGAACAGCCAAGGTGCCGGGAATCAGTGCCGCGGCCAGGCATCTTCTTTCCGTGGGCGTGAACATTGTCGTGTCCGAGGGGGATGAGGTTAAAGCCGGCGATATTATCGCGAAAATTCCTCGAGAAACCACCAAGACCAAGGACATCACCGGCGGTCTTCCGAGGGTCGCCGAGCTCTTTGAAGCGCGTAAACCCAAGGATTTCGCCGTTATCAGTGAGATCGACGGGGTGGTGTCCTATGGCAAGGATGCAAAGGGGAAACGGAAAGTCATCGTCATTCCGGAAATCGGCGAGGAGAAGGAATATCTCATTCCCAAGGGGAAGCATGTCAGCGTCCAGGAAGGCGACCGGGTCATTGCAGGGGAGCCCCTGATGAGCGGCGTAAACAATCCCCATGACCTTCTGATGATCAAGGGAGAGAAGGCGCTGGCCCGCTATCTTGTCGATGAGGTGCAGGAAGTCTACCGGTTGCAGGGAGTGAAGATCAATGACAAGCATATGGAAGTGATCGTGCGCCAGATGCTGCGGCGGGTAAAGGTCATCGATCCAGGAGACACCCCCTTTATGGCAGACGAGCAGGTCGAGAAGTTCCGGTTCCAGGAAGAAAATGAAAAGGCCATTTCGCGGGGTGAGCGCCCCGCTGTTGGTGAGCCCATCCTTCTGGGCATAACCAAGGCCTCCCTGAGCACGCAGAGCTTCATCTCCGCCGCATCGTTCCAGGAGACGACACGGGTTCTGACCGAGGCGAGCCTGGCGGGCAAGGTGGACTATCTCCGTGGACTGAAGGAAAATGTCATCATGGGCAGGCTCATTCCTGCAGGGACGGGTCTTGTCATGTATCGGAAGCTCGGCATAAAAACCGCTGCCGACGATGCAGTCGAATCCGCTGAAATCGAAGAGAATGATCAAGGTGGCGAGAAATCTCTTGACATGCACGCAACGAATTGATAGTTAACCAAACTTTTCTTAGTCAAATTATTTTTGCTTGAAGTACAGTTTACTGGAGGGGTAATGCCTACGATTAATCAGTTGGTTCGCAATGGGAGATTGCGGGCTGCAAAAAAAGCATCAACGCCGGCTCTGGCAGGGTCTCCGCAGAGGCGCGGGGTATGTGTCCGGGTATACACGTCGACACCCAAAAAGCCCAATTCCGCGTTGAGGAAAGTGGCCAGGGTCCGCCTGACCAGCGGCTATGAAGTGACTTCTTACATCCCGGGGATCGGCCATAACCTTCAGGAGCATTCCGTCGTGCTGGTTCGCGGTGGGCGTGTCAAAGATCTTCCCGGTGTGAGATATCATATTGTCCGCGGGACCCTTGACGCGGTCGGCGTTCAGGACAGAAAACAGGGGAGATCAAAATACGGGGCTAAAAAGCCAAGTTAGAACGGGGTTCTGAATTATGCCAAGAAGAAGAGAGATTGCGAAAAGGGTGATCCTGCCGGATCCGAAATACAAGAATGTCCTAGTGGCAAAGTTCGTCAACAACCTTCTGAAGAAGGGGAAGAAGAGCGTTGCCGAGTCCATCCTTTACGGTGCTTTTGATATCATCGAGAAAAAGGCGAAGGAATCCCCCGTGGAGCTGTTTGAAAGGGCCGTCAACAATGTGAAACCCGTCATTGAAGTCAAGTCGCGGCGGGTGGGAGGATCGACGTATCAGGTCCCCACAGAGGTGGCGTCATCGCGAAGAGTTGCCCTTGCCATCCGCTGGATCATCTCCAACGCGACCGACCGGTCTGAAAAAACGATGAGGGAAAAACTGGCCGGTGAATTTATGGATGCAGCCAATAACCGGGGCGGGTCAATCAAAAAGAGAGAAAGCGTGCATAAAATGGCAGAGGCGAATAAGGCTTTTGCCCACTACCGCTTCTAGATATTTGCAGAAGGCTGATGTCGATCAGCCTTTCGTTGATGCAGGAACCGGAAAAAAATCTTTGGGCTTCGCAGCAGGCGGGACCTGAAGGATCAAGGATGATACTTATTCAAGAGAATTATAAAGATTAAGGAGGTCGGAGGATGGCTAAGAAGAAATTTGAAAGGACAAAGCCGCACTTGAATATTGGAACCATTGGACATGTCGATCACGGAAAAACCACTTTGACGGCAGCGATCACAAAGTGGCTTGCAAAAAAAGGCTTAGCCGAATTCCGGGCCTTTGATTCCATCGACAATGCGCCGGAAGAAAAAGAAAGAGGCGTTACGATCAACATCTCCCATGTGGAATATCAGACGGACAAACGCCACTACGCCCATGTGGACTGTCCGGGGCACGCCGACTATATCAAGAACATGATTTCCGGTGCGGCTCACATGGACGGGACGATTCTCGTGGTTGCCGCTTCAGACGGCCCCATGCCGCAGACCCGTGAACATATCCTTCTTGCAAGGCAGGTGCAGGTTCCCTACATCGTGGTTTACATGAACAAGGTAGACCTCGTCGATGACCCGGAGCTTCTTGATCTCGTTGAGCTGGAGTTGAGGGAACTGCTGAACGAATATGAATTTCCCGGAGATGACATTCCCATTATCCGAGGGTCGGCGCTGAAGGCCCTGGAAAGCGAAAGTGCGGAAGATCCCGACGTGAAAACCATCTATGAACTGATGGACGCCGTCGATAATTATATCCCTGAGCCGGAACGCGCTCTGGATAAACCATTTCTCATGCCTGTCGGGGATGTCTTTACCATTTCCGGTCGTGGAACCGTTGTCACGGGAAGAGTGGACCGGGGAATCGTCAAAACCGGTGAGGAAGTTGAAATCGTCGGGATCCGTACGACACAGAAGACCGTTTGCACAGGCGTGGAGATGTTCCGCAAGACCCTGGATGAGGGAAGAGCCGGTGACGATGTCGGCTTGCTGCTGCGCGGCATCAAGCGGGAGGATGTTGAAAGAGGCCAGGTTGTCGCCAAACCGGGTTCCATTACCCCGCATACGAAGTTCATGGCTCAGGTGTACGTTCTGACCAAGGAGGAAGGCGGTCGGCATACCCCGTTCTTCACAGGCTATCGTCCGCAGTTCTATTTCAGGACCACCGATGTGACCGGTGTGGCGAAGCTCCCTGAGGGTGTCGAGATGGTTATGCCTGGCGACAATGTGGAGATGGAAGTGACCCTGATCACGCCTATTGCCATGGAAGAGCAGCTGCGGTTTGCCATCCGGGAGGGTGGAAGAACCGTCGGTGCCGGCGTTGTCAGTAAGGTCATTGAATAAGCAATTGAATGAAATACTTGATGAGATATTGGGTCGAACGAGGACATGAAAGATCAGAAAATTAGGATTCGTCTAAGAGCGTACGATTATAAATTACTTGATCGTTCGGTAGAGGAGATTGTGGAGACAGCGAGGCGTACAGGCGCTCGAGTGGCGGGCCCTGTGCCGCTTCCGACGGAGATCAACAAGTACTGTGTGAATCGTTCCCCGCATGTCGACAAGAAATCAAGAGAGCAGTTTGAGATAAGAACGCACAAACGATTGATTGACATTATAGAGCCAACGCAATCAACGGTGGATGCCTTGATGAAACTGGATTTGTCGGCTGGCGTAGATGTGGAAATAAAGGCTTAGATTCCAAGCAGGCGGCGGACGGGACTCTCCGGACAGGCGGTATCGTTGGTAGTCGGGCAACAAACGTTTAAAAAATACACGTAGATGATAAAGTGGATCTGATGAAAAAGATGATCATTGGCAGAAAAATCGGGATGATGCAGGTATTTGCCGAGGATGGGGCTGCCGTTCCGGTGACGGTCGTTGAAGTTGAACCATCGGTGGTTACTCAGAAAAAAACGGTCGATACAGACGGGTATGACGCGGTTCAACTTGGTTATGGCAGAATGAAGCAGAACAAGGTGACGAAGCCGTTACAGGGTCATTTTAACAAGGCGAACAAGGGATATTTCCGCGTCTTGAAGGAAATGCGTTCAGACTCGATCGATGACTATGAATTGGGTCAGGAAATTACGGTGGAGGCGTTCAGCGTCGGCGAGAGCGTGGATATAACGGGAACAACAAAGGGAAAAGGGTTCGCCGGAGTCATCAAACGCCACGGTTTTGGTGGAGGAAGGGCGACGCATGGGTCGATGTTTCATCGGGCCCCTGGATCCATAGGCGCCAGCGCGTACCCGTCGCGGGTTCTTAAAGGCAAAAAGCTGCCCGGGCAAATGGGCAACAAGCAGAAGACGGTGAAGAATCTTATGATCTGGAGCATCCGCTCTGAAAAGAACCTGATCATGATCAAAGGAGCCGTGCCCGGTGCGCGAAACGGCTATCTATTCATAAAACAGTCTGCAAAGGCGTGAATGTTTGCTATTTGAGGGGAATTGAAGATGTTGGTTGCTGAAGTATTTGACATAAGTAAAAATAAAGTGTCTGAGATCGAGCTTGATGATGCCGTGTTTGGTGCCGAAGTTAATGATGCGGTGATTTATGACGTGGTGAGAATGCAGATGGCGTCACGGCGCTTGGGTACGGCAGCGACCAAAGGTAGAAGTGATGTGAGTGGTGGCGGTAAGAAGCCTTGGCGGCAAAAGGGTACCGGGCGGGCGCGCGCGGGAACGAGCCGGTCACCCATCTGGCGGGGCGGAGGAATCGTCTTCGGGCCATTGCCGAGAGAATATAAGCATAAAGTTTCCAAGAAGGTGCGAAAGAGTGCGTTGCGGTCCGTACTGACCATGAAGTATCAGGGGCAGAAGCTGGTCGTCCTGAAGGAGTTCCCGCTGGAAGAGATAAAGACCAAGAAGTTTCAGGAAGTCGTTGATCGGTTTGGATTGAGGAAAGCCTTGTTTGTAACGGACGAGCGCAATGAGGTCCTGGAAAAATCTTCCAGAAATATAGAAGGGATCAAGATGATAAGGTCCGAAGGCATTAATGTTTATGATGTCCTGAATCATGAGCACCTTGTCATTCTGGAGCCGGCAGTCAAGAAATTGGAAGGGGCGCTGCTGTCATGATGGAAATGCATTCGATTATTAAGAGAATGTTGGTCACTGAAAAAAGCACCATCGAAAAGGAAGAAAAAAATAAGTATTTCTTTGAAGTGGATCCCAGGGCGAACAAGATAGAGATTCGCAGGGCCGCGGAGAAACTTCTGAAGGTGGTCGTTGATGACGTGCATGTCATAAATGTTAAGGGCAAGAAGAAAAGAATGGGCCGGACGATGGGGAAGAGAAAAGACTGGAAAAAGGCGGTCGTAACGCTTGCCCCGGGAAATTCGATTGACATATACGGTGTATAGAGAAGGGATAGAGACGGATGGCGATCAGAAAATATAAACCAACCTCACCAGGGAGAAGATATCAGACCTGCTCGACGTTTGAAGAGATTACATCGGATTCACCGCAAAAGAGTCTTCTGAAAACAATTAAAAAGACAGGCGGTCGAAACAATTTAGGACGAATAACGAGCAGACACGTTGGTGGCGGGCATAAGCGGCGCTATCGATTCGTCGATTTCAAACGGGAAAAGCTGGATGTGCCCGGCAGAATCGCGTCGATAGAGTATGATCCGAACCGGTCCGCCAGGATCGCCTTGGTCAACTACGAAGATGGAGAAAAGCGCTATATTCTTGCCCCGGCAAAAGTCGAACTTGGAGAAAAGGTTTTAAGCGGCGAGAAGGCGGATATAAAAGCAGGCAATGCCCTGCCCTTGAAAAACATTCCCCTTGGATCTCTTATCCACAACATAGAATTGAAGGTGGGGAAGGGCGGTCAGCTCATAAGAAGCGCCGGAACGTATGGGCAGTTAATGGCGAAAGAAGGAAATTACGCTCAAGTAAGACTGCCCTCGGGTGAAGTGAGAAAAATCTTCATCAATTGCCGTGCCACCATTGGTCAGGTCGGAAACAACGATCATGAAAATATCAGCATCGGAAAAGCGGGACGGACACGATGGAGCGGTAAAAGACCCAAGGTCCGGGGTGTGGTCATGAATCCGGTTGATCATCCGATGGGTGGCGGTGAAGGAAGGTCTTCCGGGGGAAGGCATCCGTGCACTCCCTGGGGCATACCAACAAAGGGGCATAAAACGCGAACCAATAAGGATACAGATAAATACATCGTAAAGAGAAGGGGATAGGCAGTGGCACGATCAATCAAAAAAGGTCCGTTTGTTGATGAAAAGCTTCTTGATAAGGTCAGTAAGGCTGTTGCTTCAGGGAATAAAAATGTCATTAAAACCTGGTCGCGCCGGTCAACAATAACCCCTGATTTGATAGGAATTACCTTTGCGGTGCACAACGGAAAGAAATTTATACCGGTCTTCGTGACAGAAAACATGGTCGGCCATAAACTGGGTGAGTTTGCACCCACGAGGATATTCTTCAGTCATGCAGGTGACAGAAAATCGAAAGTGCGGAAATAGGAAATTGGTTATTTTGACAGAACCGACAAAGAAAAGATCATAGAGACGGAAAATATGGAAGCGAGAGCAGTAGCAAAATATATAAGAATGTCACCCCAGAAGGCGAGGCTGGTTGTGGATCTGATCCGCGGCAAAAGGGTGGAAGATGCAAGGGAGATTCTGACCTATTCTCAGAAGCGGTCCGGCGAAATTGTGGGAAAGGTTCTAAAATCGGCGGTTGCGAATGCTACACAGAATCCGAACATAGACGAGAAAATTCTCTTCGTGAAGGAAGTGCTCGTCGATCAGGGACCATCATTGAAGAGATGGCGCGCCAGGGCCCAGGGCCGAGCTGCATCAATCAAAAAAAGGATGAGTCATATTACCGTTATACTTGACGAAAAGTAACGAGTGGGAGGTGCTAGATTGGGGCAGAAGGTTAATCCTGTCGGTCTGAGGCTGGGAATCAACAAGAACTGGAATTCCAGGTGGTATGCCGATAAGAATTATCGGGAGATGCTGTATGAAGATCTGGCAATCCGCCGGTATCTGAAGAAGAAGCTTTATCACGCGGGCATTTCCCATATTGACATCGAAAGAGCGGTCAATAAGGCCAAGGTAAATATATATGCGGCGCGTCCCGGGATCATCATCGGGAAAAAGGGTGCCGAGATTGAAAAGCTGAAAAAAGACCTTGAGAACGTATCGACGAGCGAGATCATCATCAATATCCTTGAAGTACGGAAACCCGAGATTGATGCGCAGCTTGTCGCCGAAAATATTGCAATGCAGCTGGAGAGAAGAGTCGCCTTTCGAAGGGCCATGAAAAAGTGCGTCCTCACCGCGCTGAAATTCGGTGCGAAGGGTATTCGGGTCAGTTGTTCGGGAAGATTGGGAGGGGCTGAGATGTCACGGACCGAATGGTACCGCGAAGGAAGAGTCCCGTTGCATACACTGAGGGCGGATATCGATAGCGGCTTCACGGAAGCGAAGACGGCCTACGGACAGATCGGCATCAAGGTCCTGATCTTTCACGGAGAAGTCCTGCCGGGGAAGAAGGAACTGGAACGGCCATAGGATCCGCCAAGTTCTAACATAAAACCATGCAGAAAAGAACAGAGGGATAAGTTCCATGTTAATGCCAAAAAGAGTTAAATATCGAAAGCTGCAGAGAGGACGCAGAACAGGAACTGCAACACGTGGCAGCAAAGTATCCTTTGGAGATTACGGACTTCAAGCCGAGGAATGCGGCTGGATTACGGCTAGGCAGATTGAAGCGGCCAGAATTGCCATCACGCGTCATGTCCGCAGAGGCGGAAAGATATGGATACGGATATTTCCTCATAAATCGATAACGAAGAAACCAGCCGAAACGAGAATGGGAAAAGGAAAGGGTGCGCCGGAGGAATGGGTGGCGGTCGTCAAGCCGGGAACGGTGCTCTATGAGATGCAGGGAGTTTCAAAGGATGTGGCAAGGGAAGCTTTCCGGCTTGCATCACATAAACTTCCAATAGGAACGAGGTTTCTTGCTAGGGAGTTGTCAGATGAAGGCTAAGGAATGGAGAGACAAAAGCCTTGATGAAATAAGGCAGAAGAAGAACGAGCTGGTTGAGGAGCTTTTTAACCTGAGAATGCGCAGTGCTTCAGGGCAACTTGAATCTACGGCTGCATTCGGAAAGATCAAGAAGGATATCGCCCGGGCAAAAACGATATTGCGGGAAAAGGGGGTTAAGGAGCATTGAAAGAACGGGGTAAGAACAGAACAATCAAAGGGGTTGTCGTCAGTAACAAGATGGACAAAACCATCGTCATTCGAGCCGAGCGCCTTGTGAAGCATGCTGTTTTTCATAAATACACAAAAAGGCACACAAAATACCTTGCTCATGATGAAAGAAATGAATGTCAGGTGGGAGATACCGTGATCATCATGGAGTCGCGCCCGCTCAGCAGATTGAAGAGATGGAGAATGCTCAATATCGTCGAAAAGGCGAAGTAGATCGAAAATACGGGAAGGTTGATGGAGTCGCGTTATGATACAGATGCAAACGGTGCTTAATGTGGCCGATAATTCCGGTGCTAAGAAAGTCGCCTGCATTAAAGTGCTAGGGGGCTCGAAACGAAGGTATGCCGGCGTGGGTGACGTCATAGTTGTGGCTGTAAAGGAAGCCATGCCGAATTCGAAGGTCAAGAAAGGCGATGTCATGAAAGCCGTCATCGTTCGAACGGCAAAAGAGGTCAGACGTCCGGATGGATCTTATTTGAAGTTCGATGACAATTCTGCCGTTCTGATCAGCAACCAGATGGAGCCCATTGGAACAAGAATATTCGGCCCCGTAGCAAGGGAACTCAGGGCCAGGCAATTTATGAAGATTATATCACTGGCGCCGGAAGTGCTCTGAAACTCGGGATCTTGAAATTGCGCTGTTGATGATAGGCATAACCGCGGACGAGAAGATGGAGAATAGGAAATGCAAGTGAAGCATTTGAAAAAAGGCGACCTGGTCAAGGTCATCGCAGGAAAGGAAAAGGGGAAAACCGGAAAAGTCCTGACGGTGCTCAAGGATAATAACAGGGTCGTCATAGAAAAGCTTAACATGATAAAAAGGCACCAGAAAGCCAATGCAATGGGAAAAGGCGGCATCGTGGAGAAGGAGGGGCCGATTCACGCATCGAATGTAAGCATTCTGTGCGGAAAGTGTAACAAGGAAACAAGGATCGGCATCAAGATTTTCGAGGACGGGAAGAGAGTTCGGATTTGCAAAAAATGCAGTGAAATATTGGATGTGTAGGTAGTGGAGACATGGCGAGATTAAAGGAGTATTATAAAAAAGAAGTCGTTCCTGCTCTGATTTCACAGTTCGGATACAGCAATCCCATGCAGGTTCCGGTGATGAAGAAGATTGTGGTAAACATGGGGCTGGGTGAGGCGATACAGAACGTGAAGATTCTTGACACAGCAACCGGGGAGCTGGAACTGATTACGGGTCAGAAGGCTGTTATTACGAAAGCCAAGAAGTCGATTGCTACGTTCAAACTGAGAAAGGGCATGTCCATCGGATGCAGAGTCACGTTGAGGCGTGAGCGAATGTATGAGTTTTTCGATCGGTTCATTAACGTGGCCCTTCCGCGGATTCGCGATTTCCGTGGGGTATCCCCCAATACGTTCGACGGCCGTGGAAATTTTTCGATCGGTGTAAAAGAGCAGATCATCTTTCCTGAAATTGAATACGATAAAATAGAAAAAATTCGAGGAATGAATATCGCCATCGTGACGAATGCCGCCACAGATGAGGAAGCAAGGGCGCTTTTGAAGCATATGGGAGTTCCTTTCAGAAGTTAAAGAAAACAGCTAGGGAAGAGAAATAACCGGAGGAGTCGGAGTGGCAAAAAAATCCTTGATAGCGAAGGCAAAAAGAGAGCCGAAATATTCTGTGAGAACCTACAATAGATGTGCGATATGCGGCAGGCCAAGGGCATATTACAGGAAATTTGGTATGTGCAGGATATGTTTGAGGCAGTTATCGTCAAAAGGCGAAATTCCCGGCGTGATTAAATCCAGCTGGTAGTCAATATATTTAAGGAGTAGGTATATGGGGATGACCGATCCGATCGCAGATATGCTCACAAGGATAAGAAATGCAAATCGAGCACGTTTCAAGAGTGTCGAGGTGCTGCATTCAGGGATCAATCTGAACATAGTGAAAGTGTTAAAGAAAGCCGGGTATATTGGCGGATATGACATCAAAAAGAACGAGAAGGGCTTCGACGTTCTTAATGTCTATCTGAAATATCCCGACAGCAAGACGACCATCATTCAAGACATCCAGAGGGTCAGCAAACCAAGCAGACGGATCTATGTCAAGCGGGATAAGATTCCAAAGGTGCTCAACGGATACGGTGTCGCCATCATATCCACATCGAAGGGTGTGATTACAGACAAAGAGGCCAGGGAAAAGAACGTCGGTGGCGAAGTGCTCTGCAAGGTCTGGTAGGAAGCATAGGAGTTGGTGATAGGGTAGCAGAAGGATAACGACAGGAGAGTTATCATGTCAAGAATTGGTAAAAAACCTATAGAACTGCCGGCGAAGGTAACATGTGAGCGCACGGTAAACACAATAAAAGTTACCGGTCCGCGCGGTGAATTGGCGGCCATTATACCGGAACGGATCGATGTTGTCATGGAGCCCGGGAAGGTCGTGGTGAACAGGCCTTCAAACAGCAGGCAGGACCGGGCGTATCACGGACTGGTAAGAACCCTGATACAGAATATGGTTACTGGTGTGAATACCGGTTATGAGAAGAATCTTGAGATCGTGGGTGTTGGATACAAGGCGGAGGCGGACGGGAAAAATCTTAAATTGACCATCGGCTTTTCGAGTCCTGTAATCTATACCGTGCCCGAGGGGATCGATTTCAGGATCGAAAAGCAGACAGCGATTATCCTGTCCGGAATCGACAAGGAGCAGGTGGGAAAGGTTGCTGCTGACATCCGCAGAATTAAAAAACCCGAACCCTATAAGGGAAAGGGAATCAAATATGCCGGTGAGGTAGTAAGACGCAAGGTCGGGAAATCTGTAGGGGCATGACGTCTAAAGTAAAACAATACAATTTATATCGGTAATACGGCGAGGTAGAAAGTTGGCGTCGAAAAAAGTTCAGGAAATCAGGAAGAAGAGAAAATCTCGGGTTCGTGCAAAGATCAGCGGTACGACCGAGAGACCGAGGCTGGCAGTCTTCAGGAGCGCGAAGCATATTTACGTGCAAGCCGTGGACGACAATGTAGGGAAAACGATTGCGCAGGCCTCTACAATTAATGAAGAAGTAAAGAGCAAGGTGCTTGAAGCGAAAAAGGTGGACGCGGCCAAAGAGGTTGGACGGGAAATATCCAGGAAACTTCAGGCTATGGGGATACAAGAGGCCGTGTTTGACCGCTCATGCTACCTGTATCATGGAAGAGTGAAGGCATTAGCTGACGGTGCCAGGGAAGAAGGGTTAAAATTTTAGAACAAAAATTCATTTTCTATTCATCTTGAAGGGATTGATCATTGGATAAGAAAGATTTCGGTGAAGTTGAATTTCTGGACAGGGTCATCGCGATCAACAGGACTGCGAAGGTCGTGAAAGGTGGAAGGCGATTTCGATTCAGTGCGATTGTCGTTGTGGGTGACGGCAACGGGTCTGTCGGCGCCGGCTTGGGAAAGGCGCACGAGGTTCCTGAAGCCATCAGAAAAGGCATGGAGCAGGCCAAAAAAAGCATGACGAGAATCGAAGTCGAAAGAGGGACCATACCCTACGAAGTGATTGGCAAATTCGGGGCGGGGCGCGTGCTTCTGAAACCGGCATCCGAAGGAACCGGGTTGATTGCGGGTGGAGCCGTCAGGGCAGTGCTGGAAGTAGCCGGAATCCGAAATATCCTTACAAAATGCTTAGGCTCTCACAATCCGCATAACCTTGTTAAGGCAACTCTTGAGGGACTGCGTCGATTGGACAGCCCGGAAAGGATTGCTTCTCTGCGCGGCAGGACCGTAGCGGAACTATAGAATTAAGGGGACGGTACATTGACTAGGAAACTGAAGATAACGCTCAAGAAAAGTATGATCGGGAGACCTTCCAAGCAGAGGGATATCCTTAGGGGCATGGGACTTTTGAAGATCAACAAGGCGGTCATCCTCAAGGACAGTCCTGAAATAAGAGGTATGGTGAACAAGGTGAGTCATCTTGTGATTTGCGAGGAACTTGAGGGAGGGGAATAATGGATCTCAGTCAATTAGCGCCGCCTGCGGGTTCGAGGAAAAAGAAGAAGAGAGTCGGCAGAGGAAACGGTTCCGGACACGGCGGGACAGCCTGTAAAGGCCACAAAGGCCAGAATTCAAGGTCCGGCGGTGGTGTCAGAGACGGATTCGAAGGCGGACAGATGCCCTTGACGCGGCGTTTGCCAAAAAGGGGATTCCGGAGCAGGCTCTGCAAGGATATCGCTACGCTCAATCTTGATAAGCTGAATGTCTTTGAGACCGGCATGGTCATCGATGTGGATCAGCTGAGGAAAAGCGGGCTGATTAAGAATTCCGCGAAAAACGTCAAGATTCTTGGATGCGGAGAAGTTGATCATCCTTTGACGGTGAAAATAGCGATGATCAGTACAGGGGCACGAACGAAGATTGAAGCGGCAGGTGGATCGGTTATCGAGGTAGTCTGATTTGATAGACGGCTTAAGAAATATAAATAAAATACCGGAGCTACAAAAGAGAATTCTCTATACGCTTTTGATGCTGTTCGTATATCGAGTCGGGGCGCATATTCCAACTCCCGGAATAGATACGGCGGCGTTGATGGCCTTTTTCGAGCAGGCAAAGGGATCGCTGCTGGGGCTCTTTGACATGTTTGCCGGCGGAGCGTTGAGTAACCTGTCCGTCTTTGCCCTCGGGATCATGCCGTACATCAGTGCTTCCATTATTCTTCAACTCCTTACCGTGGCCATTCCTCATCTCGAGCGGCTGTCAAAGGAAGGCGAGGCGGGCCGAAGAAAGATCACCCAGTACACCCGGTATGGAACCGTCGGACTGAGCATCATCCAGGGATTTGGAATATCCGTTGGACTGGAGAACATGGCCGGTCCCACGGGGGTGTCAATCGTTCTTCAGCCCGGCTGGGGATTCCGGTTAATGACCGTATTGACCTTGACGGCCGGTACGGCGTTTTTGATGTGGCTCGGAGAACAGATTACCGAAAAGGGTATAGGAAACGGCATCTCCCTGATCATCTTCGCCGGCATCGTCTGTCGGGGACCGGAAGCGATCATCAATACGTTCCGTCTCTTATCGACGGGTGAGATGGGGTTTTTCCTGATCATTATCCTGATTGTCATGATGATCAGCGTCGTAGGGACCATCGTGTTCGTTGAAAGCGGGCAGAGACGAATTCCCGTGCAATATGCCAAGAGGGTTGTAGGTAGGAAAGTATACGGAGGCCAGTCGACGCACCTGCCTCTGAAAGTGAATACGGCAGGGGTCATTCCGCCGATCTTCGCCTCTTCCATCATCATGTTTCCCGCCACGATCGCGAATTTTATCCCGCATCCGTGGATGAAGGCCGTGGCGGATGCATTAATTCCGGGAAGAATAGGCTATGAACTTTTATATGTGGGATTTATCGTCTTTTTTTGCTATTTTTACACAGCTGTAACATTCAATCCCACCGATGTAGCCGAAAATATGAGAAAGTACGGCGGATATGTCCCGGGAATCCGACCCGGGAAGAAAACGGCGGAATACATAGACGATGTCTTGACCCGGTTGACGTTCAGTGGCGCCATTTACGTGTCTGCCGTGTGCGTCCTGCCAAGCATCCTGATCGCGTATTTCAACGTACCCTTCTATTTCGGAGGTACGGCGCTGCTGATTGTCGTGGGCGTTGCTCTGGACACGGCAGGCCAATTGGAAACGCATCTCCTCACGAGGCAGTATGAGGGATTCCTGAAGAAGGGCAAGATCGCGAGAAGAAGGTAGCGGAGTCGGTCTTGGCAGCCGCGTGAACGGATCAATGGTTATTATCAAGGCGCCTGAAGAGATTGAGAAGATAAGGACAAGCAGCAGGATTGCGGCCGAGGTCTTGAAGGAACTGGAAAGTCTGGTGGAGCCTGGCATCAGAACCATGGAGCTCGAGCAGTATGCCGAGGCACTGGCCGCCCGGAAAAAGGTGCGCCCGGCATTTAAAGGCTACAACGGATTTCCCTTCGGGTTGTGCGTTTCCGTGAATGAGGAGGTTGTTCATGGGATGCCCTCGAAACGTGTTCTGAGAGAAGGGGATATTGTCAGCCTCGACTACGGTGTCTTTTGCAACGGGTATTATGGAGATACAGCGATTACGGTGCCGGTTGGCAAGATCTCTGAGGAATCGTCGAAGCTGCTGAAGGCGACCAGGGAAGGTCTCTATCGAGGCATTGACGAGACGAAGGAAGGAAATCGTCTAGGAGACATTTCGGCGGCCATACAAAATTACGTCGAGAGCGCCGGTTTTTCCGTAGTGAGAGATTATGTAGGACACGGCATCGGCAAAAGCCTGCATGAGGATCCCCAGGTTCCTAATTACGGCATCAAAGGCAGGGGAATGCTGCTGAAAAAAGGGATGGTCCTTGCGATTGAACCAATGGTAAATGCCGGTAAATTCCAGATAAAAGTTTTAAAGGACCATTGGACTGTCGTGACGGAGGACGGTAAAAATTCTGCTCACTTTGAACACACCGTTGCGATAACGGATAAGGGACCGGAAATATTAAGCTACGTAAACTGAACGGCCGTTCTCAGCTTGGCGGCTGGCAAAGGGTGAGTCAGAATCAGGGATCCGCATGAACGCGGATTTGTGAACTTTCGTAGCGATTTAGAAACAGGATAGGATAGGTTATGGCCAAGGAAGAACCCATAGAAGTAGAGGGGCGCGTGATCGAACCCCTGCCGAACGCGATGTTCAGGGTGGAGTTGGAGAATGGCCATCGTGTTCTGGCTCACATTTCCGGTAAAATGAGGATGCATTTCATAAAAATTTTGCCCGGCGATAAAGTGACCGTGGAGTTGTCCCCTTACGATTTGACAAGGGGGAGAATCGTCTATCGGACAAAATAAAAAAGCAGGCGGAGAAAAGCTCTCTGCTTGTCAGGCGCATCAACGTCCTGGGGCAATAAATAATATTCAGATAGAGGGGTGGAATTAACATCGTGAAAGTAAGATCATCTGTCAAAAAAATCTGCGATAAGTGCAAGATCATCAAAAGGCGCGGACTGCTGAGAGTTATCTGCGAAAATCCAAAGCATAAGCAGCGGCAGGGATAGCATATCGAATTTGTGAGCAGGAGGAAATCCGGTGGCAAGAATTGCAGGAGTAGATTTACCAAAAAATAAAAGAATCGAAATAGCGTTAACATACATCTATGGAATTGGCCGGACCAAGGCCAAGGAAATACTGGATATGGCGGAAATCAGCTATGATACCAAGAGTGATGAGCTTGCTGATTCTGAAATCAATGCTATCAGGAATATTATCGACAGGGACCACAAAGTGGAGGGAGATCTGAGAAGAGAGATTTCCATGTCGATTAAGAGACTCATGGATGTGGGGGCATACAGAGGCCTTCGTCATCGTAAGGGGCTACCCGTAAGAGGACAGAGAACTCATACCAATGCGAGGACACGCAAAGGTCCGAGACGAGCCATTGCCGGAAAGAAAAAATAAACCATAAATAGAATACAAAAGAATTGGACAGGGGAAGGAAATGGCAAAGCAAGTCAGAAAGACAGGCAAGAAGAAGGAAAAAAAGAATATTCCCGAGGGAATTGCGCATATACAGTCCACTTTCAATAACACGATCATAACCATTACCGATCCGGTGGGCAACGTGATCGCGTGGTCGTCTTCCGGAATGCAGGGGTTTAAAGGATCGAGGAAAAGCACACCCTTTGCCGCTCAGATGGCTGCTGAAGACTGCGTCAAAAAAGCGAAAGAGCACGGTTTGAGAAAGGTGCAGGTTTATGTGAAGGGCCCTGGCTCCGGTCGTGAATCTGCGTTGCGTTCACTGCAGGCTGCCGGGTTGACCATATCCCTGATTCGAGATGTAACTCCGATTCCGCACAACGGTTGTCGTCCCCCGAAGAGACGAAGAGTCTAAGATCTCTGTACCACAGATGTATTTGCAGAAAACTAGTCGATTAAATCAATAAATATAAATATGAAAGACATGATGGAAAAGGGAGGCATTCTTGGCAAGATATAAGGAATCCGTGTGCAGGCTGTGCCGTAGGGAAGGCTTGAAGCTCTTTCTCAAGGGAGACCGCTGTTATGGTGAAAAGTGTGCGTTTGAACGGAGAGGATACGCTCCTGGAGAGCACGGTCAGCTGAGAAGGAAACAGCAGTCGGACTATGGGGTGCAGTTGAGGGAGAAGCAGAAGCTCAAGAGGATGTACGGGCTGCTTGAAAAGCAGTTCAAGGGATACTTTGAAAAAGCCGACCGGAAAAAGGGAATAACAGGTACAAATCTTTTGCTTTATCTTGAGAGAAGGCTGGACAATATGGTTTATCGTCTGGGTTTCGCGAATTCAAGAAATGAAGCGAGACAGCTCGTCAGGCACAATCATTTCACCGTCAATGGGAAGAAGGTGAATATCCCTTCCTACCTGGTTGATATCGGGGACGCCATAGAAATTACAGAGGCAAGCAGAACCAACAATAAAATTATCGAAGCGATGGAAACTGTTGCGAGACGAGGAGTTCCGCAATGGCTTGAGCTGGAGCAGGAGAATTTCAAGGGAAAGGTAAAAATGTTCCCAACCCGCGAAGAATTGACGATGCCAATTCAAGAACAATTAGTCGTAGAGCTTTATTCAAAATAAAGCGTTGTGTATTCTGAATACGATGTCAGTTGTCAAGACCCGAAGGGTAGGGAATGAACAATGGTTAAAAATTGGTGCAGCTTAATCAGACCAAGAAGAATAGAAATTGACGAAAATACCCATACCAGGTTTTATGGGGAATTTGTCTGTCAACCGCTCGAAAGAGGCTTCGGCATCACCCTCGGTAATGCATTGAGAAGGGTATTGCTTTCCTCCATCCAGGGGGCAGCAATCGTTTCGGTAAAAATTGATAACGTTCTTCATGAATTCTCAACGGTTCCAGGGGTGAAGGAAGATGTGACCGACATCATCCTCAATCTTAAAGGGGTTCGGTTGAAGCTCTTCAGCGATGGTCCGAGAGTCATCAGAATCGATACAAAGAAGGAAGGCGTCATCACCGCGGCGGATATCATTACAGACGGTACGGTGGAAGTGCTGAACACAGACCATTATATCGCTTCGCGATCGGGTGAAATTCCCTTCCGAATGGAGATGGTCGTCAACATCGGAAGAGGCTATGTGCCTGCAAAAAAGGAACGGGATATCGACCAGCCGGAGGGGACAATCAATATTGACGCCCTGTATTCGCCCATAAAAAAGGTGAACTATACCGTAACGCATGCCCGTGTAGGGCAGGTGGCCGATTATGACAAGCTGTCTCTTGAGGTGTGGACGGATGGCGATGTGCTTCCTGAGGATGCCATAGCGCTGGCGGCGAAGATATTGAAGCAGCAGCTACAGGTCTTTGTTGGGTTGCATACGGTCATCGGCACTGAAGAGATTGAAGAGGAAGAGGAGACAATCAGCGAAAAGGAAAATCTCAACGATATCCTCCTGAGGCATGTGGAAGACCTGGAGCTGTCGGTAAGATCCGCCAACTGCCTTAAAAATGCTGGAATCAATCAGATCGGGGAACTCGTTCAGAAGAGTGAAGCCGAAATGCTCAAGACCAAGAATTTCGGCAGGAAGTCTCTGAGTGAAATCAAGGAAATACTTGCAGAGTATGGTTTGACCTTTGGAATGAAACTGGAGTTTCCCCCTTGGAATAAGGAACTGAGAGAAGAAACAGCCGAAATCCCAGAGGAAGGATAAACATTACGAAAAAGGGGTTAAGATCGTATGCGTCACGGGAAATCAGGAAGAAAATTAGGTAGAACATCGAGCCACCGGGCTGCCATGTTGAGAAATATGGTGACTTCCTTCTTGAAGTATGAATCTGTGAAGACAACAGATACAAGAGCGAAGGAATTACGGAAAATTGCAGAGAAGATGATCACCCTGGGGAAGCGGGGCGACGTGCATGCGAGACGGCAGGCGCTTGCCGTGATCCGGGATCGTGATGTAGTGGCGAAATTGTTCAATGAAATATCTCCGCGGTACCGCGAACGCTCCGGTGGATATACCCGGATCATTAAAATGGGATACCGTGAAGGGGATAACGCTCCGATCTCCATTATCGAGTGCGTTCGATAAGGCGGTGGGGTGCCAGAACCGTTAACGAGAGACCGAGCGTGGTGGCCAGGACTAAACAATGCTAGCTTTTTAAGATGTGCTGACGGAGGAGATTTCGTTATGGCAGAAGAAAAAGTCGGTGAAGTGGTCAAGTTTTTTGCAAAGCCGAGTGTTGCGGCGGTAAAAATAACGCAAGGTCAACTCAGCATCGGGGACACCATCAAGTACGTGGGGCACACAACGGATATTTCCGATACCGTTGAGTCCATTGAAGTGGACAACAAAAAGGTCGACAAAGCGGTTCCCGGCGATTTTATCGGGATCAAGGTATCCGGCCGCGTGCGTCCCGGTGACGAGGTTTTCAAGGTCACCTCCGATTAAGCAAGCTGCTTAAAAGCTGAAAAGTCAGAAGAAGCCATGGATGATTTGATTTCAAAAAGAAAAGTCCGTGGCTTTTTTGTTTTGAATCGGATTTGAAAGAAAGACCGGAATTGACGAATGGGCAAGAACAGCAGGCTCCCGATATTGCCGGATTTGAACTCGGATGTCGTTCACCTTGGCCTGGGGCCCATCACGCGCCTTCTCGAAAGAATCGGCAATCCGCAACGGGCATATCCCGCGGTTCTGATTGGAGGAACCAACGGAAAAGGGTCTGTTGCCGCCATTCTGTCATCTATCCTGGGGCACAGCGGGTTCAAAATCGGGACTTATACGTCTCCTCACCTGATCGACATCTGCGAGCGGATCAAAATCAACGATCGCCTGATTTCTGAAAAGAGAATGCAGGAGTGCATCGAGATCGTCCGCAGCTGTCTTGAAGAATCTCTGACGTATTTTGAATTTCTTACGGCGGCGGCATTCCTGTATTTCTTCCAGGAAAAGGTGGATGCTGCCGTTCTGGAAGTGGGCATGGGGGGGCGCCTTGATGCGACCAATGTGGTGGATCCAGAGGTATCCGTGATTACGAATGTTCATCAGGATCACCAGGACTACCTTGGCCGCCATCTGAAGGATATCGCCGCTGAAAAGGCGGGGATCATCAAGGAAAAGAGCGTCTGCGTGAGTGCTGCAAATCAGAGGGCGGTCCTTGGCATTCTGACGGAGGCGTGCCGGAAAAAGGGGATCCCCTTTTTCCGGCTGGGAAAGGAGATACGGATTCGATCGAAAGGGGCTGGAGCCTTTTCCTATTCAGGTATAGGCTGTAAGATCCCTCACCTTACCTGCCCTTTATCCGGCGCGCATCAGCTCAGGAATGCGGCTCTTGCCCTGGCTGCGGCGGAGCTCATGGCCATCAAGGGGCGAAGGGTAGATGAACAGGACATGCGTATGGGGCTGGCCGGGGCAAAATGGGAAGGGCGCCTGGAGATTCTCCAGGAGAGGCCCACCGTCCTCGTCGACGGGGCTCACAATCCGGCAGGGGCCAGTGCGCTCTGCGAAGCTCTTCGGAGCCGCCGCGGAGACAGGCGCCGGCTGCTCGTCTTCGGTGTTCTTGCTGATAAGGATTATCCCATGATGCTGAAAAAACTGCTGCCTTTTTTTCACCATGTCATTTTTACCAAGCCGAAAACAGGGCGAGCCGTGGACTTGGATCAGTTGGTCCCGATCGCAGGATATCATGGCCATGCGGCCGATGCCGTGGAGGACAGCCTGGAGGCACTGCAAAGAGCCCTGTCTCTTGCAGAAGAGGATGACCTGATCTGTGTCACCGGTTCACTTTATCTGGTCGGAGAAATCAAAAAGCGATATACGGAAACAGGCCGAAGCGACAGGAAGAATTCCTTGACAACAAGCGTAAACTGAACATTTGTCGGCGTTGAAGGTGAGAATGAGCCCGAACGGCGCGTCTTTCGGAATCAGGAATATGAAATTCAACCGTTATGCAGGTGGAACCGGGAGAATTCTTTTTTTAATTCTCCTGTTCCTGGCCCTCTTGCTTCCCGCGGAAGACCTTTCGGCAATGACCCGGAAGATTCAGGGACCGGTTAATATTGAATCGGATTTCTTGGATTACAGGAAGGATGAGGACACGTATTTTGCCAGGGGAAATGTGATCATCCGCTTTACCGACGGGGTTCTGGAAGCGGATCGTGTTTCCCTGAACAAGGCGACGAATGAAGCGTTGGCCGAAGGGCATGTCGTCCTGAAAAGCGGGGGGGATATTCTCCAAGGGGATACTCTTCGATTCAATATAGAAACAAAAAGCGGGGCCACTGAAAATGGGCGGATTTTCATGGTACGCAACAATGTCTATTTGAAGGGGGCTCGCATCGAAAAGGAAGGGGAGGCGCATTACCGGATTTTTGACGGAAAAGTCACGACATGCGATGGAGAAATCCCGGAATGGAGCATCTCGGGCAAGGAAATGGCTGTGACGATCGACGGGTACGGGACCGTGAAACATGGGAAATTCAACGTTCTCGATCAGCCGATATTTTACACCCCCTATCTCATCTTCCCCGTTAAAACGACCCGGCAATCCGGTCTGCTGATGCCCACCCTCGCCTATTCACGGGATAAGCACGGCGTGGATGTTGAAGTTCCATTCTTCTGGGAAATCTCCAAGAACCTTGACGCGACCTTTTACCAGAGGTATATGTCCAAGCGCGGCTTCAAGGAAGGGGTGGAATTCCGTTACATGATCAGCCCGGATACCTATGGGACGTTTTATGCGGACTATCTGAATGACACCAAGGATATCAGGGAGACTTCCGGGTCCATCAAGCGTGACTGGCACTCTGATCAACAGCGTGGGTCCTTCTACTTCAACTCCCAGACCACCTTCAGCCCGGGCTTTTACCTGCGCACCGACATCAATAAAGTTTCCGACAACTGGTATTTCAAGGATTTCTCCTCTCAGAACTATTACAAGAGCAACTATTCCACCGATCCGATGCAGCGGTTCAGGAAGGTTTCCTTCGATGCCGACAAGGCCCTCAACTCCCTGGATTCCACGGTAAGGATGGTGAAGGATGAGGAACTTTACAATATTACGGCCCTGGCGCGCTATACCGATGATTTCAGGAGCCCGTCCAACGACGAAACCCTGCAGAAATATCCGGAAATCTCTCTTTATACCGTCAGGCGGCCTCTCCTGAAAACGCCTCTGTATGGAATGGTGAATGGGACCTACGATTATTTTTACCGGTCCGAGGGACAGAAGGGGCACCTGTACGATGTCCAGCCGGTGGTTACTCTTCCCGTCCGCCTGGGGCGTTATGCCCGGTTTGTTCCGGAATTCAGTGTGCAGCAGACAATCTGGGATCGGAATGACCATGATGAAGAGAACTCATCCGAGGGAACCCACCAGGGAGACCGCCAGGTCTATAGGATGGAGGCCAATCTGAATACGGAATTCTCCCGGATTTATTCTGTCGGGTGGAAGCTGTTCGACAAGCTAAGGCATGTGATCAAGCCGGAATTGACCTATGCGTATATTCCTGATCCCCATCAGGATGATGCCCCGGATTATGTGCAGCGGATTGATGAAACAAACGGGCTGACCTATGCACTGACCAACACACTGACGGCGAGGATGAAGGGCGAAGACGGGACAACCACATACAGGGAAATATTGAGATTCAAGGTGTTTCAGACCTATGAGATCGATAAGGTGGAGCATTATTACCATGAGGTCGGACAGCCCGAGGATGAGCACTTCCAGGATCTCAATATGGAACTCAATCTGGACCCCTGCTCCTTTCTCTCCTTTTCCGCACGCAACAGGCTGAACGTGAACAACGGGGAGTGGTGGAAAACGGACTACGATCTCGTGGTGAGGGACCAACGGGGAGATTCGGCCCATCTGCAGTATCGGTATACCGAAGATTTGGTGAAAGAAATCAATTTACGGGTCAACGCAAAATTGACTCGCGACCTGGACGCCCTGTTTACCATAAAGAGGAACGAACAGGACGGTAAAGATGTGGAAAAATCCGTGCTGATAAAATATCACAGACAGTGCTGGAGCGTTGATGTCGGCTTTGCAGACGAGGGTGACGACCAGCGTTTTCTTCTGTCCGTTTCCCTTTATGGCATTGGAAACTAAGTGCATTCAGGGATGAGGGAGTATCGGCGCTGGAAGGCGGGCTCTGGATGGAAAGGGAATAATATCGAAACCGATTCGGTTTTTCTCTTGACAAACATCCTGAAATTGCATAGGTAGTGCTTTTGAATTTTCAAGGATCGGTGTTTCTATGAAGACATATCAAGCGAAGGAATCTGAAGTTGTACGGGACTGGTATCTGATTGATGCCGAAGGGCAGGTGCTGGGAAGAATGGCCAGTGAAATTGCCAGGCGGCTTCGCGGTAAACATAAACCTGTTTACACGCCCCATACGGATACCGGTGATTTTATTGTTGTCGTCAATGCGGAGAAGATGGTCCTTACAGGCAACAAGCTTCGCGACAAAATGTACTATCATCATTCCGGATATCCCGGCGGATTGAAAGAGACTACCGCGGGCAAGATGATGAAGGAAAAGCCTGTTGAAGTGTTGAATATGGCCGTAAAGGGTATGCTTCCCAAAAATTCCCTGGGAAGGCGGATGTTGAAGAAGTTGAAGGTTTATGCCGGAAACGACCATCGCCACGAAGCGCAGTGTCCCAAGCTGCTTTCGCTGTAGGGACCGGGGATGGCTTCCCCGGCTTATGATTAATACTGTAAATTTGCGGATGTGGAGAATCGTATGTTAGAAAAACGCTATTATGCGACGGGGCGAAGGAAAAGCGCCATCGCGAGGGTCTATATGAAGGAAGGCAGCGGAGTGCTGACGATCAATAAACGGGGCTTTGATGATTATTTTCCGCGGGAAAGCCTGAAGATGCTCATTCGTCAGCCCTTTGAGGTTGTCGGAAAGCCCGATGCCTTTGACTGTTACGTCAATGTCAGAGGGGGCGGGATTGCCGGTCAGGCCGGAGCCGTGAAGCATGCCATTTCGAGGGCCCTTCAGGAGTATGACGCAGACCTGCGTTCCCCCCTTAAAAAAGCGGGTTTTCTGACGCGGGATCCTCGGGCGAAGGAGCGGAAGAAATACGGCCAGCCCGGTGCGCGGAAACGCTTCCAGTTTTCAAAGCGCTAAGAACGTTACAGAGGGGGCCATGGCCCCCTTTTTTTTGCTGTTCGAACATTCGAATTTCTTTCTTCCATGCGGAAGCGCCCAGCTCCGGCATCGGAACCAGGAACCGTAGAGTGAGAGAGGGATAATCTATGATTAAAATAGGGATTTACGGCGCCAGTGGTTATACGGGCCAGGAATGCCTCCGCTTGCTTCTCCGTCACTCCGGCGTTGAGGTGGTGGCGATTACCTCACGGCGGTATGCCGGGCTTCCCATCGCTGATGTCTATCCGGTTTTTTCCGGGTTGACTTCCCTGAGTTTCATGGATGCTTCGCCGCAGGAGGTCACTGAACTGGCCGACGTGATTTTTCTGGCGCTGCCCCACAGCGAATCCATGAAGGTTGCCCCGCTTTTCTGGGAAAGCGGGAAAAAGGTAGTCGATCTCAGCGCGGACTATCGGTTGCGGGACATCGCCGTTTACGAATCCTGGTACGGAAAACATGCTTCCCCTCACCTCGTTCCAGAGGCCGTTTACGGAATTCCGGAGCTGTATCGGGAGGAAGTGGCAAAGACCCGTTTTGTGGCAAACCCCGGCTGTTACCCGACAAGCGTCATCCTTGGAATGGCCCCCGCCTTGAAAAACAAGCTCATTGACCCGGCATCTGTGATCGTGGATTCCAAATCCGGCACCAGCGGCGCCGGCCGTGAACCCCAGGTAGGGTCTCTCTTCTGCGAAGTCAACGAAGCGTTCAAGGCCTACAAGGTCGGCAGCCATCGCCACACACCCGAGATCGAACAGGAGTTGAGCCGCCTGGCCGGTGAGGAGATGAACATCTCCTTCACCCCGCACCTCCTTCCCATTGATCGGGGCATTCTGAGCACCATCTATGCGACGCTCACCCGAGAGGTGACCTCAGCGGAACTATCGGAAATTTACCGGGACTTTTATGCGGGAGAACGCTTTGTCCGGATATGCCGGCCGGGAACATTTCCAAATGTGGCCTTCGTCCGCGGCTCCAACTACTGCGATATCGGCACCGCTGTCGATCCCCGGACCCATCGCCTGATCGTCGTCTCGGCCATTGATAATCTGGTGAAGGGCGCGGCCGGTCAGGCCATCCAGAATATGAATATACTCTGTGGATTTCCGGAGGACATGGGGCTCGAGATGATTGCTCTGTTCCCCTGAGATCCGGCATGACCCGCTAAATGGTCTCAAAAGGCGTTTTTACGCGGAGGATTCCATGACTTTGAAGCTTTACAACACCCTTAGAAACAGAAAGGAAGTCCTTGTTCCCCTTCAGGAGGGGCGGGTCGGACTCTATGTGTGCGGAATCACCGTCTACGACATCTGCCACGTGGGTCATGCCCGGTCGGCCGTTGTCTTTGACGTCCTGAGAAGATACCTGGAGTACCGGGGTTACGAAGTCATCTATGTCAAGAATTATACCGATGTCGACGACAAGATCATCGCCCGCGCCAATGCGGAAGGGGTGAGCATCTATGATATCTCCAACCGCTATATCGCTGCCCACGATGAAGACATGTCGGGCCTGGGGGTTCTTCGGCCGACGGTCACTCCACGGGCGACGGAACACATCGACGGAATGATCAGGCTCATTGAAAAGCTCGTGGAGCGCGGACTGGCCTATGCCGTGAACGGCAACGTCTATTATGCCGTGGAGCGGTTCCCCGGTTATGGAAAGCTTTCAGGGCGCCAATTGGAAGACATGATGGCCGGTGCCCGGATCGATGTCGATGAGCAAAAGAACAATCCCATGGACTTTGCCCTCTGGAAGGCCAGCAAACCCAATGAACCTGCCTGGGACAGCCCCTGGGGGCCGGGACGGCCGGGTTGGCACATCGAGTGCTCCGTGATGAGCCAGAAGTATCTCGGCGACAGCTTTGACATCCATGGCGGCGGCGAGGATCTGGTTTTCCCCCATCATGAAAATGAAATCGCCCAATCCGAGGGGGCCACGGGCAAGCCGCTGGCCAATCTGTGGGTTCATAACGGCTTTGTGAAGATCAACAGCGAAAAGATGTCCAAGTCGCTGGGGAATGTCTTTTCCATTCAGGAGATGTTGTCCCGCTACTCCGCCGAGGCCATCCGACTGTTCATGCTCCAGAGCCACTACCGCAGCGCTGTGGATTTTTCCGAGGAATCCCTGTCGGAGGCGCGCCAGGGCATGGATCGGTTCTACACAGCCCTGAAGGCCATTTCGGACCTTCTAGCGGCATCCGGGGGGGATTCCGCGCCCCCTTCGCCCGAATCCCTGTCGGGAAAAACGGCTGAGCTCTTCACCCTTATTCAGAGTTTGCCGGATCGTTTTGTCGAGGCCATGGACGATGATTTAAACACCGCCCGGGCCATCGGGTACCTTTTTGATGCCGCCCGCCAGCTCAACGCATTCCTGAGTGATGCGAAAGCTGCCAGGTCCGATGCGGGACGCAACGTCCTGGCGCTGGCGGAAAAGACGATCAAGGAGATCGGTTACGTCCTGGGGCTGTTCCAGGAGGATCCCGATCTCTATTTCCAGAGGGACCGCGAACGGGAAACCCGCAAACGGGGCATCGAACCCGCCGAGATTGAACAGCTCATTGCCGAGCGCTGGGCGGCCAGAACAGAAAAGAACTGGCAGCGGGCTGACGAAATCCGTAAAATTCTGACGGAAAAAGGGATTGTCCTGAAGGACACCCCGACCGGGACGACCTGGAAAGTGGCCTAGCGCCATAGACCTCTGACCACCCGGCCGGGATGGTAAGGTCACCTTGCATCAGTTTCCGATTGCCACAAGGAAGAACTCTGCAATCTTTTCACATATGGCTTTTGTCTTTCCCGAACAGGTCATCCAATGGGCTTTTAGACGCTCCAGTCCTGTCTCAGCACGTGGGCAAGATCATTGGTCCACCATTGGTCATTGGTCGTTTCGACATTTTTATGCCCAAGAAGCCCCTGAACCTCCCGAATCAGGCGATTTTTCAAGACATTATATGAGTGTTTTTCTTGCTTCCTCAACCGATAAGGCAACAGGAAAGCGTTGTCCGCGTTTTGAACGAACCGCGTTGGACAGATCGCCGGTTTCTCAGCGAAGCACGTTACGGAACAGAAATAGAGCGGCATTGCATCATCTGTCTGTCTGATCTGCCACTCAGAAACATTTGGGACTGTTTTGAGAGTCTCGATAAATTGAACAGCAGAAGGATGGGATATAAATGATTACCCCGGATCAATTTCGAGTAAATGAAGCATGGATTGCAGTCAGAATTAATGAACGTTTCTTGTTTATCCAGGATGAACCTTACGATGTTTATGTATTGGTGGATGCCGCCAGCTGTTATGTATTGGGGCATGTTTTATTCCGTGTCGTGGATGAAGCGCCCCAAGAAAAGGATTTAAAAGAATTATTTCAAACAGCATTTGAGGCCAAAAACCAGTGGGCGGACATGTTAATCTTAACTGGAAACTCTCCAGCGGATGATGCCTTTAAAAATCAAGGGCAGCAAAAAGGGCTCTCTGCAAAAACAGTTGATCCATCAGAGTTGGAGCCAATTTTAGGCCCCTTGAAAGAATCTTTTGCTTCAGATTTCATGAGAGGCTCCTCATGATATTTTACTCGTGCCGACCCGGAAAGACGGGCGGCGCATTCAATGGTATCAAGAGTCAAAAAACCAGGACTATACGAGTTTTTTAAAACATCGGAGATCTTACAGCCGCCGTTGATTTCGGCGTTCTATTCTACTGAAAAAAGGGGGACCATGAAAATCGGCTTGGCTTTGGGAGGTGGCGGCGTTCGAGCTTTGGTGCATATTCCTGTCCTGGAGACGCTCGATGATTTAGGCATCAAGCCGTGCATTATCGCAGGAACCAGCATGGGTGCGGTTATCGGCGCGCTGTATGCCTCCGGGATGTCCGGCAGGGAGATCAGAGAACGCATCAGCAGGCACCTCATCCTGAAAGATGATACCTGGCGGGACATCATGGCGAAAAAAAACCATCTCTTGAAATGGGTCACGGCCCTTTCCGCGGAATTTCCACGCGGCGGGTTCATTCAAACGCAGGGATTTTTGGAGTATCTCTTCAGCGAGATAAGGATTCGGACTTTCGAAGAATTGGAGGTTCCTCTTTTGGTCATTGCCGCGGACTATTGGACTGCGGAGGAGATCGTGTTTGAGAAAGGCGATCTGATCCCTGCGCTGCAGGCCACGATGGCTGTGCCGGGGGTCTTTGCCCCGGCGTCCATCGAGGGGAGAGTCCTTGTGGATGGAGGCGTCGTTAACCTGGTGCCCTACGACCACCTTTTAGAGCGGGCCGATTTCACCATCGCCGTGGATGTGAGCAAGGTGCGCAACCATGGAAAAGGAGAAATTCCCGGCGCTCTTGAGTCTGTTCTGCGGGCTTTCAATATCATGCAGGCTTCAGCCATTGCGGAAAAGATGAAGCACTGCAAGCCCGATATTTATGTTCAGCCGCAGATCCAGGATGTGCGAATGCTTGATTTTGGAAAGGCGGAGGAGATTTTCCTGCAGGCAGCGCCAGCCATCGACTTGTTGAGAAAAAGACTGAAAACAGTGACTTATCGGACAGGGGGCCTCCGAAAAACGGCCATAAAGCGGACCCCGTGCCCATGAAACGAGACCATTTCATCCTCATCGGGGATGGCGCTAAGCCGTTGCGTGAATCATCTGAAGAAACTCGAAGCACCCTCCCGTTTTATTGACCGAACGATCGCCATCACTTCCAACGGAACAGCTACTTGGTCCAGCCGTAAAGCGGCGGAGCATGATCTTTCGTGAAAGTCGGCTTAGCATTATAACAGGCCCGATTTATGCTGTCACGGAAGTCCATCACGGAGAAGTGCGCCTTTTCCGTCATTTTAGAGGGT
>MVRU01000020.1 GCA_002067745.1 Syntrophus sp. PtaU1.Bin005 | reverse complement strand
GCATGGATTCATACTTTTTGCGCGGGTAGACAACAACGGGTTCCCCCTCAATTCCAACCAGTTTCGCAAGCATGGTCACAGCGTACTGCTTGTCACCGAGATAGTCCACCAGCCCAAGCTTCTGAGCCTGTCTGCCTGTAAATATCCTGCCGTCTGCGATATCCTTGAGGGTCTCTGAAGTAATGTTGCGGTGGCGGACGACGACATCGAGGAACTGGCTGTAAATGTCATCCACCAGTCCCTGAAGAAGGACCTTTTCTTCTTCGGTCATTTCCCGTATCGGCGATCCGATGTCTTTATACTTCCCGCTTTTGATAACGGAAGCCTTGACGCCTACCTTTTTCATCAATTCTTCCGTATTCGTGAAATACATGACCGCCGAGATGCTTCCCGTCAATGTGCCTGAATTGGCTATGATCTTCTCTCCCGCACAGGCTACCAGGTATCCACCGGATGCGGCCACGGAACTCATGGAAGCGAGAACTCTTTTTCTCTTTCTGAGCTCCATGACTGCGTCGTAGATTTCCTGGGAGGGGGCAACGCCACCTCCCGGGGAATTGATCCGGAGAATCACCCCTTTGACGGTATCATCTTTAGCGAATTCGTTAAGATGATCAACCACCTCACCTGAATCCTTGATGATTCCCTCTATGTCGACAATGCCAATCTTATTGGCGCCGGAAAAGGCGGTCCGTTTACCGGTGATGGACGCAATTCCCTGGACCAGGAAATAAAAGGCAAACAGGAGAAGGAACAAGAGAAGGATTCCCCAAATCACCGGATGTCGTTTCATGAATCTGGACTCAAATTACTTGGTTGGGTCGATCAGTTTTACGTCAGCATCCACCAGGGCCTTGCCGAGATTTGACCCGATGTTCTCCCGATTGTTGAGGTACTGGCTTACAGAGTGACTCCCTTCAGGACTTGCCTCCGTATCCTTGATGCTCAACCTTATTTTTCTCCCTTTTACATCCACGCTTTTTACAACAGCAGAAATCGACTCTCCCACGGAAAAGATTTCTGATGCGGATTTGACCCGTTTGTGACTCAACTCCGATATATGTACCAGCCCCTCAATGCCTTCCTCAACCTCAACAAATACGCCAAATTCCGTTAAATTGGTGATCTTTCCGGATACAATGGACCCCGCCGAATACTTATCGCAGAATTCTTCCCAGGGGTTCTTTTCAATCTGCTTAATGCCCAGGGAAAACTTCTCATTTTCCACGTCAATATTCAGGACGACGGCTTCTATCTCCTGACCCTTCTTATAGATTTCAGAGGGATGTTTGACCCGCTGCTTCCAGGAGATGTCGGATACATGCACGAGGCCATCAATTCCATCCTCCACACCGACGAATATGCCGAAGTTTGTGACATTTCGAATGACCCCCTTGACGATCGTCCCTTCAGGATATTTCTGTTTCAGCGTTTCCCACGGATTATCCGTCGTCTGTTTCAGTCCCAGGGAGATTCGCTTGTTGTCTTTGTTAACATCGAGAATCATGGCTTTCAAAGTCTGTCCCTGCGTCAATACCTTCGAGGGGTGCTTGATTTCCCGGGTCCAGAACATTTCTGACACATGGATCAATCCCTCTACTCCGGGATCCAGTTCCACAAAGGCGCCATAATCCGTAAGGTTGACCACCTTGCCCTCAACAATTCCCCCTATGGGATACTTATCCGAGATATTTTCCCACGGATTTTCAGTCAATTGCTTCAGACCGAGCGACACCCGCTCTTTTTCACGGTCGAAGGAAAGAACCTTGACGGTAATCGTGTCCCCTTTCGAGAAGCTTTCGGAAGGCTTGGTGATTCTGCCCCAGGAAATATCCGTTACATGAAGAAGTCCGTCAATTCCCCCCAGATCAATGAATAAACCATAATCCGTAATGTTCTTGATGACGCCCTCAACGATGGCCCCTTCATGAATGTTTGCCAGGGTCTCCTTCTTTTCTTCCTCTCTCTCCTGTTCCAGGATCGATCGCCGTGACAGGACGACATTGTTCCTTTTGCGGTCGTATTTAAGGACATCGAACATGAACGTCTGGCCTACAAATTTGTCGAGATCCCTCACCGGACGAATATCTACCTGGGAGCCGGGAAGAAATGCGGTAATGCCGATATCCACGGACAATCCGCCCTTTACCCTCTCGACGACCGTTCCCTTGACTGGAAGATGATTTTCACAGGCACTCTTTACGTCGTCCCATACCTTCATTTTCGCGGCTTTATCTCTGGAGAGAACGAGATTCCCTTCCTGATCCCTTCTCTCGACCATCACTTCGATTTCATCTCCAACGTCCACCGTGATGTTGCCTTCTTCATCCTTGAGTTCCCTCGCCAGGATATATCCTTCCGTTTTCCAGCCGACATCTACCATGACCACATCAGAGTTGATCTGAACAATTTTACCTGTTACAAGTTCCCCCAGGTGAACACTTTGAAGGCTTTGCTCATATAATTCCTTGAAGCCCATCATGTCTTCATTGCTTTGATTCTGCTGATTTCCTGCGGCGTCTCCTTTTTCTTCCATCTGATCTGAAATTAAGTTGTCATCGTTAACCATTTAACTATCCCCCTTGTGTTTTATAAAAACCATTAAATAATTTTAAGAAAGTAACACACAAACCTAAAAACATCAAGATTTATTCGCCTAGTCTGAGTGTGTTTGCTTTCTGCGGACAGATGCGATCATCGGGCGAATCGCCTCGCTACGTGAAGGCTTCCTTGAACAAAATGGGCAGGAGCCTCCCGTCTCATCGGGAAGGCGGATCCTTTAGAGCCATCCTCATCGCTGTCACGACCTCATCAACCGTCAAATCCGTGGAATCGAACACCCTTGCATCTGCCGGCACTCTGAGGGGCGCGACGGCACGCTCCGAGTCCTGCCTGTCCCTGAGGATCATTCCCTTTTTGACGGTTTCCGGATCCGGTATAAGCCCCGCCCCCCGAAGTTCTTTGCAGCGTCTTCTAACCCGCTCAGAAAGACTCGCCGTGAGAAAAAACTTGAAGTCGGCATGGGAAAAAACCACCGAGCCCATGTCCCTGCCCTCGGCAATGATGCTCCCCAAGCTTCCGAAATTGCGCTGAATGGGCAGCAGCACCTCCCTGATGATCGGCAGCGCGGAAATCCTCGATGCCAACAGGCCAATTTCTTCCGTGCGCAGAAGATCGGTTATGTCGATGTCATCCAGAATGACTCTGGGTGTACTGCCCTCCCTCTCGAGCTTCAGGTTCAAGGATTCGGCAAGGCGGCTCAAATACGAAGCATCTTCAACGGCCGATTTATCTTTCTTTATTTTGTACGCAATGGCGCGGTAAAGGGCGCCCGTGTCGAGGTAAGGATAGGAAAGGATTTTCGCCAGGGCTCTGCTGACGGTGCTTTTTCCGGCCCCGGATGGTCCATCGATCGTTATGATCATTTCGTGTACCGATAGTTGCTTTTTTCGTGAGGTCAATTTCTATAGCATATGTTTGTTATTAATGATATACAGGGATAAATATCAGAAGGGGTTGTTTTTTAAGGAAAAGAGGAGAACAACCCATCGGAACGTCCCAAGCTGCATGATGAAGGAACATGAAAAGAGGCTGTGCAGGCGCTGATGATGTTCCGAAGGAATCACGAAGGAAGAACTGTTTAAAATTATAAGGAACCGACTATAGATCTTGTCACAGCTTTTTTATAAATGAATCTTTCCATTTTTTGTATCAAAAAATTTTTTATCGCAGCGTTCGCCGTTGTTTTTCTCTTCACTTCGTGCCCGGCGGCCAACGCGTCTTTTACCCTGGAAGATGAAAAAAAGCTGGGAAAAGAGTTTTACGAGAAACTGTCAAAGGGAAGGGTTCTGATTCGAGACCCGAAGATTCAGAACTACGTAGATCAAATCGGTCGTCTTGTCCTGGCTTCGTCACCGAAAGCCCCCTTCGAATTCAAGTTTTCCGTCATCAACAGCTCCGCCATCAATGCCTTTGCCACCCCGGGCGGGTATGTCTATGTCAACAAGGGTCTCATCAATCTCTGTGAAAATGAAAGCGAGTTGGCCGGTGTACTTGCCCACGAGGTCGCCCACATCAATGCCCGCCACATCGCCTCCATCATTGAAAAATCCACGAAGATGAATATCGCGGCCTTGGCGGCAATCTTGGCCGGGGCCTTTCTCGGAGGAGGCGGAGAGGCAGCCGCGGCACTTACAAGTTTTTCCATGGCCGCGGTTTCCAGCATGAACCTCAAGTACAGCCGCGATCATGAAGAAGAGGCGGACCGCCTTGGTATGGCCTACCTGGTGGCTTCCGGTTATAATGGGAAATCAATGCTCGATTTTCTCAAAATCATGAGAAAATACGAATTTTACTCGAAAAGCATCCCTTCCTATTTTCTGACCCATCCAGGAACTGACGAAAGAATCCGCTATCTCGATGGTCTTCTCCAGGTCCGATATCGGACGGAAGGACGGGAAAGCATTGTCGGGGGATTGACGAGGATTCAGATTTATCTTGCCTTCATCGGGAGAAATCCCGAACTCAAGCTGACCAAATTTCAAAGTGCGGTTCAGGCGAATCCCGTCGATGTTGACGCTCTTTACGGCTTGGCTTTGACGCAGGAAAGACTCGGATCGACTGAGGATTCCATAAAGACCTTTCAAGAAGCCCTGAATCTTTCTCCCAACGATGAGGACATCGTCCGGGATCTGGGCATCGCATGTTTCAGAGCCGGCCGGACGCGGGATGCCATTTATTATCTGTCTCGGGCTTTGTCCATTAATCCTGAAAATTCAAAAACCATTATTTTCCTGGGCCGCGCCTACGAAGCTGAAGGACGTTTCCAGGAGGCATTGAACACCTTGAAACAAATCGAAAACAAGCCGTCGATTGAAGCGGATGCCCACTATCATCTTGCCACGGCCTATGGAGGAACGAAGGACCAGGGTGCCTCACATTACCATTTCGGGATGTATTTCAAGAAAAACCGGAAAAAGGAAATGGCCTTGTACCATTTCAAGGCGGCCTTGAAGTTTTATGGACCGGGGGAACGAAAAAGGGTGGAGATTGAAGAGGAAATTGAGGCTATCGAAAACGGAAAATCTTCAAAACCAAGCTCCACGGAAGATTCCGAGGAAGCAATGGGCTATTCTTCCTATGTTGAAGGCCGTATGATAACGGAATCAATCTTTTTCCCAAGCTGCCCCCTGACCCTTGCAAGAGTTTCAAGAGAAAGAGACTTCTCTTCAAGATACTGAGGACGGAGCGCTTTTGACGGAACGAATGGCTGCAGTGCATAGCGCCTTGATTGAGCTATCAGATCTCCGACGTTGAGCAGATCCTCTTCCGTCAGGAGCGAGTCCACGACAGTCGTTCGAAACTCATAGTTTACATTCGAGGACAGGATCAATCGCACGGATTCGGCAATCTGTTCTGAAACACCCGCCATTCCGGTAATTTTCCCGTACTTTTCAAGGGGTCCCTTGATGTCCATGGCGATGTAATCCACAAGATGTTCAGCAATCAACCTTGCAAGAACCCCCGGCATCGAACCGTTGGTGTCGATCTTGATCTGATATCCCATCGCTTTCAGGCACTTCAGAAAGCTCGCAAGATCCTGCTGAATCGTCGGCTCGCCTCCTGTCACGGTCACCGCATCGAGCTTACCGATCCGGCTGCGGTGAAAGGAGAGAATCGAATCTTCGCAAAGGCAGGCGGAAAAAAGCTCCGGATCGACCAATTCCGGGTTATGGCAGTAGGGGCAGCGGAAATTGCAGCCCTGGCAGAAAATGACGGAAGAGATTTCGCCGGGATAATCAATGAGGGATACCTTCTGAAGGCCTCCGATCTTCATTAGACGGCATACTCCCTTCTCAGGGAAAATTCCTGCTGCTTCCCCTTGTTCCACTGCTTTACCGGCCTGAGATAACCGACGACCCTTGAATAAATTTCGCAGGGCTCCTGACATTCCGGACAGGCAGCCTGCTCTCCGCGCAGATACCCGTGGGATGGGCACACACTGAAAGTCGGCGTAAAGGTCAGATAAGGGATGTGGTACTGGGAGCAGATTCTTTGAATCAGTTTTTTTATGATATCCGGATCTTCGATTCTTTCCCCGGCAAAGATATGGAAAACGGTTCCGCCTGTGTACTTTGTCTGAATTTCATCCTGAAGATCGAGGGCCTCAAAGAGATCGTCCGTGTAGTTAACGGGCAACTGGGTTGAATTGGTATAGAAAGGCTCACCCTTTTCTGCCCCGTCCTGCTCAGATGCAGCCACGAGGATGTCCGGGTATTTTTTCCGGTCCATCTGGGCCAGGCGGTATGAGGTCCCTTCAGCCGGCGTCGATTCAAGATTGTAGTTGTTTCCCGTCTCGTTCTGAAACTCCACAAGCCGGTCCCTCATGAAATCCAGGACCCTCTTCGCAAATTCCTGCCCCTCGCGTGTCCCTATGCTTCTGCCGAATAGATTCAGGCAGGCTTCATTCATCCCTACAAGACCGATGGTGGAGAAGTGGTTTTTCCAATATTCACCGAATCGCTCCTTTACGCCTCTCAGATAGTATTTCGTATAGGGATAGAGATTTCGGTCCGTGAAATTTTCCAGGACCTTTCTTTTGGTCTCCAGACTTTCACGGGCCAGAGCCATCAGACGGTCCAGCCGATCCAGAAAATGATGCTCCGAATTGGAGAGGTAGCCGATGCGGGGCATATTCATGGTGATAACCCCGATAGAACCGGTCAGCGGATTGGAGCCGAAAAGCCCCCCTCCCCGAACCTGCAGCTGACGGTTGTCGATTCTTAACCGGCAGCACATGCTCCTGGCGTCTTCGGGATTCATCTCGGAATTGATGAAGTTGGAGAAATAGGGAACGCCGTATTTTGCCGTCATTTCCCAGAGGTCTTTTAAATTCGGATCATCCCAGTTGAAATCCCGGGTGATGTTGTATGTTGGAATCGGAAAGGTGAAGACCCTCCCTTTCGCATCACCCTCAGCCATCACCTGCAGAAAAGCCGAGTTGAACAGGTTCATTTCTTCCTGGAATTCGGAATAGGTTTCCCTGCGGGGCTCTCCGCCGATGATTACATTCTGGCCGGCGTAGTAGCGTGGAACCGTCACATCGAGGGTCACGTTTGTAAAGGGCGTCTGAAAACCGACTCGTGTCGGCACATTGATGTTGAAGATAAATTCCTGCAGCGCCTGCTTCACTTCGTCGAAAGTCAGGCCGTCATAGCGGATGAAAGGGGCCAAGAGGGTGTCGAAGTTTGAAAAGGCCTGCGCTCCTGCGGCTTCACCCTGGAGTGTATAGAAAAAGTTAACCACCTGCCCCAGGGCGCTGCGAAGATGCCTGGCCGGCCTGCTTTCAACCTTGCCGGATACCCCCTTGAAACCATTCATCAGGAGATCGAGAAGATCCCAGCCGACACAATACACAGATAACAGGCTCAGATCATGGATGTGGAAATCTCCATCGCTGTGCGCCTTTCGGACCTCCGGCGAATAGACTTCGTTGAGCCAGTATATTTTGCTGACTTCCGAGGATATGTAGTTGTTCAATCCCTGCAGGGAATAATCCATATTGCTGTTTTCGTTGATCTTCCAGTCTTTTTTCTTCAGATAGGAATCGACCAGCTCAACTTCCATACGGTTCGTAATTTCCCTCAGCCGGGCATGCTGATCCCGATAGATGATATAGGCTTTTGCCGTTCGCCGATAGGAAGTCGACAGAAGAACTTCCTCAACAATGTCCTGAATTTCCTCGACAGACGGTGTAGAACCTCCAAAAAGCTTTTCCGCCAGGCTCAACGCCCTGATGGTTAACTTTCGAGCCGTTTTGCCGTCGAATTCTCCCGTCGCGAGGCCCGCCTTTGCAATGGCGGAGGTGATCTTTTCTGCGTCAAATTTAACCAGCCTTCCATCCCTTTTGATGATCTCCGAATACATCAGAACGCTCCTTTTGCAATCAGCAGTTGACCTGATATAATGTTTTTATGCGGTCTACCAACAAGATGTTGGGCATTATGGTGGAACACCATACCATATATTGATTCATAATCAAGAGATAAATTTTATAAAAGTTGACAGCAGGCATGGTGACGTGGAACGATCCAACGACCTTGAACATTCGCAGGCTATCCTTCGGATGGCATGGTGTTGTTCTGAAGAATTTCGAGGTAGGCTTTTTGGCTGCTTCCTATCTGTACTCCAGCGCTTTTTTCACAAGAATTTCTGAATTTTTAAAAAGGGCGGGAATGTCTTCTTCGTGCATCCCCGCCCCCCTGGCAATTTTCACGGCCATGGCCCGCGTGGTGAGATTGCTCGATTCATGACTGTCCGTATTGAGCACCAGAGGAAAATGATACTGAACGGCCATCTTCACAATATGGCCGTTCGAAAGAGAGTGCCCCTTTCGTGTCGTGAGCTCCATGCAGATGTTGTTTTTTGCCGCCAGAAGAGCCTCCTCTTCTCCAATCAGCCCGGGGTGGGCAAGGATATCGATGGGCGCCGACAGCGCGGCCAGGTTCGTTCCCTCCATGACCGGCTCCACAAGAGTCTCACCGTGGACGACAATGATTTTTGCCCCCAGTCCTCTGGCTTCCACGGCCAGCTCTCTGATGTACATGGGCGGGACGTGGGTCAGTTCGATTCCGGGCAGAACGGGAATGCCATGGGCTATTGAAAGTTTTTTGCAGACGGCTACAATACCGGGTAGGATCGAAGGAATATTCGAATGATCCCCATGATCGGTCAAGGCTATGGCGCGATATCCGACAACGATCGCGCGCCTGACGAGTTCGGACGGAAGAAGTTGGCCGTCGCTGAAAAACGTATGGGTATGCAGATCAATCACAGGATTCTCCTTATTTCCAGAAATTCAGAAGTATGACCCTGAAGAGCGGCTCTTTCCACCAAGGTTATTTCTTAGTAGCACCCTCCGCTTTCCCGGTCAATCATGATCTGCCCTCATTTGAAATTGACAAATCGTCAATCTTCTTTTAACTGGAGGAGTTTATTCTTCCGGTACAGGAAAGGGGTCTGTTTCATTGAAGGAACGGTTTAAAGTGAAAATCATCGATCGCTACCTGATTAAAGAGATCCTGCAACCCTTCGGCATCGTGCTGTTTGTAATGACATTTGTTCTGCTGATGGGAAAGATTCTCCAATTGATGGATCTGATGATCAACAAAGGGGTCGGCCTCATCGCCATCGTGCAGCTGATCCTTTTCCTGCTGCCCTCGTTCTTCGTCTTTACGATTCCCATAGCACTGCTTATTTCCATTCTCATCGCCCTGGGAAGAATTTCCAGCGACAGCGAATTCACCGTCTTGAAGGCCTCCGGAGTCAGCCTGTACAGGCTGACTCCGCCGATACTTCTGATCGCTTTTGCGGCCCTGCTGCTTACGGCCTTTTCTACTTTTTTTCTCGCACCCTACAGCAATATGGCGACGAAGACCCTTCTGTACAGCGTTGCGAGGAGCAAGGCAGGCATCGGTATCAAGGAGAAAGTGTTTATCGCGGACTTTAAAGGCATTCTTTTGTACGCGGACACGATTTCCGACAGGGACTTTTCCATGGAGGGGGTCCTTGTTTCAGATCAGCGAACCGACGAGGAGCCGGCGACCATTATTGCCAAACAGGCGTTTCTGATCTCTGATCCGAAATCCATGGACGTCACCTTGAGGCTTGAAAACGGAAGCACCTATTCTGTTTCCAAGGATAAAAAAAATTTCCGTAAGATGGACTTCCAGTATTACGACATCAATCTCGATGTTCCCTCTGCGTTGAGCGAAGCCCGGAAGGAGCGTTCAAAGTCAACCAAAGAAATGACTCCCCGGGAATTGATTCTCAACATCAAGAACAGCCGGCAGGCGGATAAAAATTATCGGGAATATGTGCTCGAACTGAACAAAAAATTCACCATCCCTTTTTCATGCCTGATGTTCGGCATTCTCGCCATCCCTCTCGGCATCAAAAGCCGGCACCGTTCCGTGAAGGCAAGGGGGTTTACCCTCGGGCTGATGACGGTCTTGCTCTACTATCTTCTGCAGCTGGGCTGCGATGCGCTGGTCACTACGGGGAAATTGCCCCCGCTGCTCGGCTCATGGATGCCGACACTCCTTTTCTGCATGACGGGTCTTTCTCTTTACTTGACCGCGGCGGCAGAACGGCAGATTAAATGGATGTCCCCATCCGCCCTTCATAAATTTTTGAATCGCAACAAGGTCCGGAGGAGTCAGAAACATTCATGATCACCCTCGATCGCTATATAACAAGAGAATTTCTCAGATTTTTTCTCCTGGTCATGGTCTCTTTTCTCTCGCTTTTTCTCATCGTCGAGTTTTTTGACCAGCTCAGGATCCTCGCCAGAAAAAGCGCCTCCTTTGATCAGGTGGCCGCTTATTTCTTCTTCCGCATTCCCATGATGCTTTCGTTAACCATTCCTGCGGCCGTTCTTCTATCGGCCTTGCTGACCTTCGGATCCCTGTCGAGAAACAGTGAAATTGTGGCCATGAAGGCCAACGGCATCAGCATCTACCGTTCGTCCGTTCCAATCATGATCCTTTCTTTCCTGATCACGCTTTTCTCTTTTCTGTTCAGTGAATTGATCACTCCCTATGCAAACGCGAAAGCTGAATACATCATGAGGGTAGACATCCAGAAGAAGGAACTCCACGGGGCTTTCAAAAAGGAACAGATCTGGTATCGAGGCGCCAGGGGGATTTACAGCTTCAAGCTTTTTGATCCGAAAAACAACATCCTCCAGGGAATCACCCTCAATTACCTCGATCGCGGGATGAATCTCGTCATGCGCGTCGATGCGGATCGGGCCGTGTGGAACAGGGATCACTGGATCTTTTACAACCTTCTGATCGTTCGCTTTGACGAGGCGGGATTTCCCCTGATGGAGCGCTTTGATGAAAAAATCCTGGACCTGCCCGAAAAGCCGTCGGATTTTCAGGTAGTCCAGAAAGATTCCGAGCAGATGGGATATTTTGAATTAAGAAAGTATGTACGGAAAATTCGTTCCGAAGGCTATGACGCGACGAGATACCTGGCCGATCTGCACGGAAAGATCGCCTTTCCCTTTGTGTGCGTCATCCTGGCCATTCTCGGAATCTCCTTCTCCGTGAAAACAGAACGGAGCGGAGGGCTTGCGGGAAGCATCTTCGTCGGCGTCACCATTGGATTTTCTTACTGGATTCTTTACGCCTTCGCCATGTCTCTGGGAAGATCGGGAAACCTCCCTCCCCTTCTCGCGGCCTGGCTGGCAAACCTCCTCTTCGGAGCGGCTGCGCTGTATCGTTTCAAACACGTCAGGACATAATGGAAGGCTTTTTCGGCATCGATCTCAATACCGATAGTGCTCCGCCTTATAGGGGCCTTCAACGGGAACCCCCAGATAGTTCGCCTGCTTTGGGGACAGCGTTGTCAGGTGGACTCCCAAGCGTCCCAGGTGCAGACGGGCGACTTCCTCGTCCAGCTTCTTGGGCAGGGTATAGACTCCAGGCTTGTATTTTTTCGAAGCGAGTTCGATCTGTGCCAGGCACTGATTGGTAAAACTGTTGCTCATGACAAAGCTGGGGTGGCCCGTCGCGCAGCCCAGATTCACCAGGCGCCCTTCCGCCAGAACAATGATGGAGCGCCCTGAGGACAGGGTCCATTTGTCTACCTGTGGTTTTATGGTTTCCTTCTTACACTCCCGGTTTTCTTCCAGGTAATGCATGGCGATTTCACTGTCGAAATGGCCGATGTTGCATATGATCGCCTCATTTTTCATGCGCTCCATATGCTCCCCGGTAATGACGTCGCAGCACCCGGTGGCCGTCACGAAAATATCCCCTTGGCCGACGACGTCGTCGAGCCTCTTGACCTCATATCCTTCCATCGCCGCCTGAAGGGCGCAGATGGGGTCAATTTCGGTTACAAGGACCCTCGCACCGAATCCGCGCATCGACTGGGCGCAGCCCTTGCCGACGTCTCCATAGCCGCAGACGACAACCACCTTTCCAGCGACCATGATGTCCGTTGCCCGCTTGATCCCGTCGGCCAGCGATTCCCGGCACCCATAGAGATTGTCAAACTTCGACTTTGTGACGGAATCATTGACATTAATGGCCGGGAAGAGAAGCTCTCCCTCCCTGGCCATTGAATAAAGGCGGTGAACACCCGTTGTCGTTTCTTCCGATACGCCCAGAATGCCCGCAGCCACGCGTGTCCAGCGATTCCTGTCCCTGGAGAGAGATCTCTTCATCCGCTCCATGATAATCTGCATCTCTTTGTTGTCCTGCTTTTTCTCCAGGAGGCCGGGATCTTTTTCGACGCGGGCCCCCTGATGGACAAACAGGGTTGCATCACCCCCATCGTCGACAAGGAGATCGGGGCCGCCGCCGTCGGGCCATGTCAGTGCCTGCTCCGTACACCACCAGTACTCTTCCAGGCTTTCGCCCTTCCAGGCAAAGACCGCCGCCGTGCCTGCTTCTGCAATCGCCGCGGCGGCATGGTCCTGCGTGGAAAAAATATTGCACGAAGCCCAGCGGATGTCCGCACCCAGAATGTTCAGCGTCTCGATCAGCATGGCCGTCTGAATGGTCATGTGCAGGCTGCCCATCACCTTCAGTCCCGCCAGGGGTTTCTGTCGGCCGTACTTTTCCCGCACGGCCATCAGCCCAGGCATTTCGTTTTCCGCCAGAGCCATCTCCTTTCTTCCCCATTCTGCAAGGGACAGATCCGCCACCCGGTACGGCAATGAAGCGTCAATCTCCAGAAAACTCATCTCTTCCTCCTGTTCCGCGGACAATGTCATTGTTCCTTTTTATATGTTGGCGGCCCCTTTTAACGGCTCCACCATATCCGTGGTTTCCCAGAGATAATCGTCCAGGAAGAGCGACTTGGGCAGTTTTCTGTAGATCTCTCCGTCGAGAAGGTTGAACCGTTCGATCATTCCCCGCGGCGAGAGATCGAAGTATTCCCGGATGAGGGTTCCGATTTTCTGATCTGAAACGATTCCCGTCCCGAAGGTGTGCACATAGATGGAGATCGGTCGGGCAATGCCGATTGCATAGGACAGCTGGATGGCGCATTTCCGCGCCAGCCCGGCGGCAACGATATTCTTGGCCACATAGCGCGCGCCAAGCGCTGCGGAACAGTCCACCTTTTCCGGAGTTTTGTTTACAACGGAGCCGCCTCCGATCTGAGCACCTGGGTAGCCTCCATAAAGCTGGACCACCAGTTTTCTGCCGGTCACGCCGGAGTCTGCGGAGCTGCAGGAATTGACGGCCTGCCATTCACCCGTCGGGTTGAACAGGAAATCTGTCTGTTCATCCACCCAGTCCTTCAAACAGTTCATGGCGATCTGCTTGGCAAGAGGCTCAATGCTGTTCCGGAAACCTGCCGGCACATGCCGGTAGTCAATGGCGTTGGACATCAATACGGTTGCCACCCGTAGCGGCTTTCCTTCACTGTCATATTCCACGGTCACCTGGCCCTTTCCATCGGGGGCAAAGACGGGATTGTCCGCTTCCTCGAAGGCCCTCATCATCTTGGTAGCCAGCACATAGGGCAGGGGAAGCAGTTCAGGAGTTTCGTCACAGGCGAATCCGAAGATAATCCCCTGGTCTCCTGCCCCGATTTCCTTGTACTTTCCCAGGTCAGCCCGCGTGCCGATGTTGATGTCCGGCGACTGAGGAATAATCGTATTCAGGATGCCCATGGAGTTCCCGTTGAGGCCCAGCTCATAGTCGCAATACCCGAGCCTCAAAACGGTGTCACGGACACATCGTTCGATGTCCACATAAATGCGGGTTGCCACTTCACCGCCCACGATGCAAAGCCCCTTTCCCAGGAAGACTTCGATTCCGCAATGGGGCATGTTGTCCACCGTTAAGCCTCGTTCTTTTTCTCTGTCAAGAATGGCTGCAATGATATTTGCGGCAACGGAATCCGCAACAATGTCCGGATGCCCCACCTTGACGCTTTCAGAAGTAATACGCATCTATTGTTCTCCTTTAGTTCTCTTTTTTCGTATCGATCAGATTTCCGTGTCTCTTGTTACCCTTGGCATTAGACGTCCGCCATGACGACCCTTGTTTGGCTTTTGGAAAGACTCCGACTGCCCGGTCGGTTCGGCGGCGTGACGATCCCACCGGATATGATGAGCGTAAAGGCGGCCTCGACGGTCATATCCAGTTCAATGAGATCATCGCTGCGGGCCATGATAAAAAATCCTGCGGTCGGGTTGGGTGTTTTGGGAATAAAAATATGAAGGGCCTCTTCACCCGTCCTGCTGGAAAATTCTTGCCCCGTTATTCCGGTAACAAAACCGAGACTATATACCCCCTTCCGGGGAAATTCAACAAGAACAACTTTTTTAAAGCTCTGATTCTTATTGATGAAAAGATGTTCGAAAATCTGTTTCGTTGCCTGATAAATACTGCGGACTACGGGAATCTTGTCAAGAAGGGATTCTCCAAACGTGACGAGCTTAGTCCCCAGATAACTTTGCGTGAGAAGTCCGCAGACAAAAATGACCGCCAGGGTGACGATCATCCCCAAACCCGGAATGTGCATACCCAGGAGCGTTCCCGGCTGGTAAGGCCGGGGGATGATGTCCAGGAGGCTATCCATCATCCTGACGAGAAAGGACAGGATATAAATCGTCAATCCCAGAGGAACAGTGACGGCAAGTCCTGTTAAAAAAATCCCTCTCACTTTTTTCCCCAAGGATGTCATGCTATCGAAATGCGGCCGCTTTCAGTGAAGTCTATCCCGTTTTTAAATTTAGCAAAAAAGGGACCATGAATAGTTTCCTTCGGCACAGGAACAACAAAACAGGGGCATGACGCTTCCCCCATGCCCCTGGCCACAACTCTCTTGCCATATTTCACATAAGAATAAAAAAACAAATGAACCCCGGCGAACCAGTGGATCACCACTGTCCATATAAACATGCCGCTGCGATCGGCTTTAATGTTTGATGCGGTTATCCTCGTCGACGAAGATTGCGGTGGGCTTCCAGCCCTTCGCTTCATCGCCGTCGACAAATACGTAACTGGCAATAATGACCAGGTCCCCTCTTGCAACTTTTCTTGCCGCAGCCCCGTTGAGGCAGATCGTCCCTGAATCCCGTTTGCCTGTTATCACATATGTGGAAAAACGCTCACCATTATTCACACCATAAATGGACACTTTTTCATAGGGCAAAAGTCCGGCAGCGTCCATCAGATTTTCATCAATGGTGATGCTGCCCTCGTAATGAAGATCTGCATCCGTTACAGTCGCTCTGTGAATTTTGGATTTAAGCATCATCCTTTGCATGGATTCACCTTCCCGCCGAGCCAGGAGCCGCTCCCTGCCCGATCTCGTATTTTCTTTTTTATTCGATGTTCAGTTCTTCACCGAACACGTAATTGTCTATAAGCCTCGTGGAGCCGACAAAAACAGCAAGGGCCATAACGGATTCGTCCTCCAGGCGGTCGATATCCTTCATGGTGGTCGTGCTGCAAATCCTGGCATAATCAATCCGGGTCGAGGGGACTCCTTCGATGTAACCCGTGATCTCGTCCAGTATCCGGCCGGCGTCCCGCTCACCCTGATCGAACAGCTCTTTGGCTTTCTTCAGGGACCGGCTCAAACATAGGGCCGATTGCCGTTCTTCCGGGCTCAGATAAACATTTCGGGAACTCATGGCGAGTCCGTCTTGCTCCCTTGTCGTCGGCATGCCGACAATCTCGAGATCCATGTTCAAATCAGCAACCATCCGCTTGATCGTAACCAGCTGCTGAAAATCTTTCTTACCGAAGATGGCCAGATGGGGTTTCACCATATTGAACAACTTGGCGCATACCGTTGCTACGCCGCGAAAATGACCCGGTCGTGACAACCCGCAGAGATTTTTCGTGACTTCCTCGACGTTCACATAGGTCTGGTAGTGCTCGGGATACATCTCGGCATTGCTGGGGAAAAAAATGACGTCCGCACCGGCATCTTCCGCTAATTGCCTATCTCTTTCGAAGTTCCGTGGATATTTGTCCAGGTCCTCCGAAGGTCCGAACTGGGTGGGATTGACATAGATGCTGACAACGACGCAGTCCCCTCTTTTTCTCGCTTCACGCATCAGGCTGAGATGGCCGTCGTGAAAATAGCCCATGGTCGGCACGAAGGCGACCCTTTTCCCGGAATTTCTCAGGGCTTCCGAATAGCGCTGCATCTCCTGAACCGTACCAATGATGTTCATCGGTTGTTATTCTCCATAAAAAAAACCTCACCGTCCTGGACGGGGAGGCTTTTATCCCTATATAAATCAGCTTCATGCGCCTTCCGTCTCAGTCCTTTTGCGGATCCAAGCGGTTCGAATTTCTATACAGACAGACCTCTGGCTTGTCAAGAATATTTATTGCGTTTTTTTATCTCGAAAAGGGCGTTGCACAGCGCCGCATATTGCTGGATTGACAGCTCTTCCGCCCTTTTCGTTTCACCGATTCCCAGGGAAGCCAGCAAATCCTGCAGATTTTTGTTATCCGGGCCCTGCGCCATGAGGCTCTTCAAGTTATTGAACAGGGTTTTGCGCCGCTTCGCAAAGGCGGTTCTGACCAGGAGGGAAAACAGGGCGACATCGCGGACGGGAAACAGCGGTTCGTCGGAAAATGAAATCTTCAGCACCGAGGAGGTTACCTCGGGTTTCGGATAAAAGCTGCCGGGGGCCACGTCCCGTTCCATTGAGATTCGGGTGAACAGTCCGAACAGGACGGATGGAATGCCGTACGCCTTCGTCCCGGGGACCGCACGGAGGCGCTCGGCCACTTCCTTCTGCATCATCAGGACGGCCGTCGAGAGATGTTTCCGGTTACTCAGAAGATGAAACAGGATTGGAGAAGATATGCCGTATGGAATATTTCCGATCACCTTGATCTTCTGCTCGGGGTTGTCCCCTTTGGCCTCCGCAAAATCATAGTCAAGGATATCTTTCTGAATGATTTCCACGTTGCGGTAGCCTTCAAGCTGCTCCTCGAGAATGGGAATCAGCCTCCCATCGATTTCCACTGCCGTCACCCGCCTGGCCCGCCCGGCAATGAGAGCCGTCATCAGCCCCAGCCCGGAACCGATCTCCACGACGGTTTCCATGTCCTGAATGTCGGCCGCTTCCACGATCCTTTCCATGATGGAGGAATCGGCAAGAAACGATTGGCTCAGTCGCTTTGACGGTCGGACCGCGTGATCAGAGAGAATCTGTCGGATGGATTTCATGGGGTCTCTTTTTCCGGATTGCACAGATAAGCCGGTAAGAAAGGAAATAAGCCGGAACGGAAAGGAAGGCGGCCAGAACGACTCCCCCGACGAGCAGGGGCACGATAACGGCCCAACCCAGTTGGAGAAGAGCCGCCAAGGAATATTCCGTCAGGACGAGTTCGCCCTTTCCACGTCCGAGGATCAACAGACCGATCTGGTACTCCGTGATATAAAGCAAGGGGATGGTCAGAGGGTTGGATACGAGCCACGACCCGAGGCAGGCAGAAGACACGTTGGTCTTGAAAAGAAACCCACAGAGAATCACAAAAACGGTATGCAGCGGGATGGTCGGCGTGGCGCCGACAAAAACACCCATGGCGGCCCCCCTGGCCAGAGAGCCCGGATCTCCTTTGAGGCTTATGAACTGCTGATAAATTCTCTGTAGCCGTTTTTTCAAGATCATGATCTACCGGCACGAAAGGGTTGCATCGAGCGGCCATCGCGATACGGCATTCAGGCTGAATTCATCGGTGATCCCCCTGCCGAGAAGGTTGTTTCCCACCACGGCAACCATGGCGGCGTTATCCGTGCAAAGGATGGGAGGCGGTACAAAGAGATCCATTCCGCATTCCGCGGTTCTGTCTGCAAAATGTTCTCGCAGGCGGCTGTTGGAGGCCACACCTCCGCAGACGACGATCTGGCTGACCGATTTCAGTTCGGCGGCCTTCAGGGTCTTTTCAACCAGGACATCAACGATGGCCTCCTGATATCCCGCGGCCAGATGGGCAAGTTCCTCCCGGGTTGACGGCTTTCCATGTTTTTTGACATGGACGACAAGAGATGTTTTGACCCCGCTGAAGCTGAAGTCGAGGCTGTCTCTCATGGCCCTGGGAAAGGACAGTTGCGTCCGATCGCCTTCCCGCGCAAGCCTGTCTATGATCATGCCTCCGGGATAGCCGATATCCAGGAGCTTCGCCGCCTTGTCAAAGGCTTCCCCGGCGGCGTCATCCCTCGTTTGCCCCAGAATGGCGAACACCCCGAAATTTTCCACGAAGTAGATGTTGGTATGCCCCCCGGATACGACGAGGGCCACAAAGGGGAAACGAGGAACGTTTTCGGAGAGAAAGACGGAGGCGATATGCGCTTCCAGGTGATTGACTCCGACCCAGGGAAGCTTCCGGGAAAATGCCAGCGCCTTGGCCACCGAAAGGCCGACCAGGAGAGAGCCTACGAGCCCGGGCCCTCTGGTGACAGCGATCCCTTCGATATCGGACAATTCCATCCCTGAATCGTCAAGCGCTTGAAGAATGACGGGAATAATGGCCTCCATGTGTCTGCGCGACGCAATCTCGGGCACCACGCCCCCGTATTTTGAGTGTTCCTTGATCTGGGATGCAATGACATTGGAAAGCAGGACCCGTCCGTCGCGCACGACGGCCGCCGCTGTCTCATCACAGGAAGATTCGATTCCTAAAACGATCATGACTGAATAATTTCCTTTTACAAATACTGGTGTTGGTTTATATAGAAAAAAGTCCCTGTTGTAAATAAACTTTTCTCTGAACCTATGACCTGAAAGACAGGATTCTCTATGGAAATTAAAACGGATTTCCTGGTTCTCGGCAGCGGCATCGCTGGACTTAGCTTTGCCATCAAGGCGGCCGAACTCGGCACGGTTGCGATTGTCACAAAAAAAGAAAAATCCGAAGCAAACACGAATTACGCGCAAGGCGGCATCGCCGCTGTGTCGGATTCAACGGACCGCTTCGAATATCATATCCGGGATACGATCCTTTGCGGAGCGGGTCTCTGCAGGGAGGAGGTCGTCAACTTCGTCGTAACGGAAGCCCCTGAAAGGATCAAAGAGCTCGTTGAATGGGGCGTCGAGTTCACCAGGTCTCAGCCGGGGGCTACTGCGGTTTACGACCTTGGTCGCGAGGGCGGCCATTCCATGCGGCGGGTCCTCCACGCGAAGGACCTGACAGGAAGTGAAATTGAACGGGCCCTCAATGAAAAGACCGGGGCCGATCCCAGAATTTCCGTTTACGAAAATCACCTGGCCGTCGATCTGATTCTGATGCCGCCTCCGGAGGGGCGTGACGCGGGGGTGCCGGGCCGGTGCCTTGGTGCTTATGTCCTCGACATTCTTCGCAATGAAGTTCATACCTTCATTGCTGACTACGTCATCCTGGCGACAGGCGGAGCGGGCAAGGTTTACCTGATCACCACCAACCCGGATATCGCAACGGCGGACGGCGTAGCCATGGCATACCGGGCCGGCGCACTGATCTCAAACATGGAGTTTATCCAGTTTCACCCCACCTGCCTCTACCATCCCGAAGCCAAATTTTTTCTCATCAGCGAGGCCGTCCGTGGAGAAGGAGGAATCCTGAAGCTTAAAAGCGGTGAACCCTTCATGGACAGGTATCATCCCATGAAAAGCCTGGCGCCCCGTGATGTGGTGGCCAAAGCCATCGACTTCGAGCTGAAAAAATCGGGAGACGATTACGTCCTCCTGGACATTTCCCACAAGGATAAGGCGTTCCTCATAGACCGGTTTCCCAACATTTACCACAAATGCCTGGAGTTCGGCATCGACATGACCAGCGAGCCCATTCCAGTCGTCCCCGCAGCCCACTACCTCTGCGGAGGGGTGGTGGTGAACCATTGCGGCGAAACGAACATCGACCGTCTCTTCGCCCTCGGCGAGGTGTCCTGCACGGGCCTTCACGGAGCCAATCGCCTGGCCAGCAATTCCCTTCTCGAAGCCGTCGTCTATTCCCATCGGGCCTTTGTCAAGATTTCCGACCTGTTTCCTCACCGGGGGAAACTGTCCGTCACGATCCCTCCCTGGGGGCAGCAGGCGGCCAACGAGAGCGATGAATCCGTCGTTGTGTCCCATAACTGGGACGAGATCCGGCGCTGCATGTGGAACTACGTGGGGATCGTACGCTCCGACAAGCGTCTGGAGAGGGCGCAGCGTCGCATCGATATGATCAGCAGGGAAATTGACGAATATTACCAGCAATTCTTTATTACAAAGGATCTCATCGAGCTTCGCAACATCACAACCGCCGCCGGTCTCATCGTCCAATGCGCCAAGCTCAGGAAAGAGAGCAGGGGCCTGCATTACAACATCGATTACCCGGACCGGGATGACAAGGCCTGGCGGAAGGATACCGTTGTTTCAAAAAACACGCTTTGATGGGAATATTTTCATTTCGAGACTGCCGACTCTCCCATCTAACCCCTCTCCGATACCGATTACTTTGACTTGAAAATCAGGATCTTCTGTGATAGGGCACAGCCTTGGCCGATGCACGGCGACAGACATCCCGTCGGAAAAACTGGATATTCGCTCCTGCTAAGCCCTTGCCGCTTCGACTGCATCTTTATTTTCTTTCTCCTGAGCCGAGATCTCAGCCGAAGGATTTTTTAATATTCCTTTTTTCATTGAATTTCGAGGAGTTACACATGGATTACAAAGAAAGCCTGAACCTGCCCAGAACAGATTTCCCCATGAAGGCGAACCTCACCAAGAAAGAACCGGAACAGCTCAAAAAATGGGATGAAATGCACATTTATGACCTGATTCGTGAGGTTTCAACGGGTCGGAAAACATACATTCTTCACGACGGACCACCCTACGCCAACGGCAACATCCATCTTGGAACCGCCCTGAACAAGATCATCAAGGACATCGTCATCAAGTCCAGAAGCATGACGGGCTATGACTGTGTGTTTGTGCCCGGATGGGACTGCCACGGCCTGCCCATCGAGCATCAGGTGGATAAGGAACTCGGCGAGAAAAAGGCGGAATTGTCCCAGGCTGAAAAAAGGCGCCTCTGCCGGGTATACGCCGATAAATTCGTGGATATCCAGAGGGAGCAGTTCAAGCGGCTAGGCGTATTCGGGGAGTGGGACAATCCCTATCTGACCATGAGCTACGATTACGAGGCGACCACGGTCGAGGAGTTCGGCAAGCTTTACCTGAGCGGTTCGGTTTACAAAGGCAAGAAGCCCGTTTACTGGTGCGCCTCCTGCAAGACGGCGCTGGCCGAGGCAGAAGTGGAATATGCCGATCACTCCACACCCTCGATCTATGTGAAGTTCCCCTTGATTTCCGATATCGCGGCGGTTCGTCCCAAACTGGCCGAAAAGAAGGTCAGCATCGTCATCTGGACGACAACGCCGTGGACAATACCCGCCAATCTGGCCATCGCCCTCCATGAGGAATTCGAGTACATCGCGGTCTCGTTCGACGAGGATGTGCTGATCCTTGCCAAGGACATGCTGGATTACTGCATCGACGCCTTCGGTTTCCGCGGCAAATCCTATGAAATCCTGGATGAATTTCCCGGTGCGGTCCTCGAGGGGCTCAAAGCCCGCCATCCCCTGATCGATCGGGAAAGTCTCGTGATCCTGGCTCCTTTTGTGACCCTCGACGCCGGAACAGGCTGTGTCCACATTGCCCCGGGCCACGGGCAGGAAGACTACGAAATCGGCATGAAATACGGCCTTGACAACTACGCCCCCGTCGATGCAGACGGCCGCTTTACCTCCGACGTGGCCGATTTCGCCGGAGAGTTCGTCTTCGACGCCAATGACAGCGTCAACCGGAAGCTCAAGGAAGTCGGCGCCCTCCTCGGCCTTGTGGATATCGAACATTCCTATCCTCACTGCTGGCGGTGCAAGAGCCCCATCATCTTCCGCTCCACGGAGCAATGGTTCATTTCCATGGAAAAGAACGACCTGAGGAAAAAGGCGCTGGAAGCGGTGGAAAGCGTGCGCTGGATTCCCTCCTGGGGAAGGGACCGGATTTACGGGATGATCGAAAACCGCCCGGACTGGTGCATCTCCCGCCAGCGCCTCTGGGGCGTGCCGATCACCATGTTCTACTGCGAGAACTGCGGAGCGCACCTGATGACGTCGGAGATCATGAATCACCTGGTGAGCCTGGTACGCCAGTTCGGCGCCGACGTGTGGTTCGAGCGGGAGGCGGCGGACCTCCTTCCGCCGGGAACCCTCTGCCCGGAGTGTCGGGGGACTGAATTCCACAAGGAAACGAACATTCTCGATGTCTGGTTCGATTCCGGAGTCAGCCACGCCGCCGTCCTTGAGCGCTGGCCCAACCTCCGCTCCCCGTCAGATCTGTACCTGGAGGGCAACGACCAGCACCGAGGCTGGTTTCATTCTTCGCTGCTTGAATCGGTGGGAACGCGGAACCGCGCCCCATACCGCAACGTCCTGACTCACGGCTTCGTCGTAGACGGAGAGGGCAAGAAGATGTCCAAATCCGTGGGCAACGTCATTGAATCCCACCAGGTCATTGACGCGTACGGTGCGGAAATCCTGCGCCTCTGGGTGGCTTCGGCGGATTATACCGATGACATCCGCATTTCCGACGAAATCCTCAAGCGACTGGTGGAAGCCTATCGCCGGATCCGCAATACCAGCCGCTTTATCCTGGGAAACCTCTATGACTTCGACGTCGCTTCGCATTCCCTCCCCTACGGGGAGATGGAGCCCATGGACCGCTGGGCCCTGCACCGGCTCCAGGAGCTGATCCAGAAAGTCAAGGCAGCCTATGACAGCTTTCAGTTCCATGGCGCCTTTTCCGCTCTCTATCAGTTCTGCACGGTCGACTTGAGCTCCCTTTACCTCGATGTGCTCAAGGACCGGCTTTACACCTCCAGGGCCGATTCCAGGCAGCGCCGATCGGCACAGACGGCCATGTTTTCGATTGCCAGCTCCCTGACAAGGCTTCTCGCCCCCATTCTGACCTTTACCGCGGAAGAGATCTGGGCGGCCCTTCCCTCCTATGAAGGCAAAGCCGCAAGCGTTCACCTCGCCCAGTTCCCGGATGTAGATGCGGCCTATACGGATACGGAACTCGCCGACGGGTGGACCAGGATGATTGCCCTGAAGGGCGAGATCGGCAAGGTCATCGAAGCGGCCAGGAAGAACAAAATCATCGGGCATTCTCTTGATGCCTGCATTGATCTGGCACCACCGGAGAATCTGAGGGCCTTTCTCGAAGCTCATCTTGAAGAATTGCGGAGCCTCCTGATTGTTTCCCAGATGAGAATCGTCCCCGCCGCCGGGATGTCGGAACCGGCTCCCTGCCCGGGATCGGATTTCGAAGGGCTGCTGATCGATGTGACGCGCGCCAGGGGCGTCAAATGCAACCGCTGCTGGATGTATAGTGAAGCGGTAGGCGGAGATTCCGAGCATCCCGGGATCTGTGACCGGTGCCTTGAGAATCTCCGGGCCTGATCATGACCAGGAAAAGCCTCCTCATCTTCTTTCTCACGGCAGGGCTCGTGATACTGCTGGATCAGCTCACGAAGTGCTATGTCGTTTCCTCGTTCCAGCTCTACGAGTCCGTCCCGGTCATTTCAGGATTCTTCAACCTGACCTACATCCGAAACCCTGGAGCCGCTTTTGGTTTTCTGTCCAATGCGTCCCCTTTTTTCAGGGGGGCGTTTTTTTCCCTCGTGACCCTGGTGGCCGCAGGCCTCATCCTGTACTACCTTCTTCACAACAAAATCGAAGACCTGTGGCTCCTGATTCCCCTTGCCTTCATCCTCGCCGGCGCCCTGGGAAATCTGGCGGATCGATACCGTTTTGGTGAGGTTATCGACTTTCTCGACGTTTACATCGGACCTTATCACTGGCCCGCCTTCAACGTCGCCGACTCCGCCATCTCCATAGGAGCCCTTTTTCTGATCGTGGATATGCTCAAGAGGCGGAACGAGGAGCTGTAAAGCCTCCGAATATCCTTCCAACCCCCTTTCTTTTTTCTGTTTCCTCGGGCATGTCATCAAGATATTGGGCCTTTTCTTGCATCAACACAAAGGAGTGTTGTTTCAATGATTCTCCTCTATATATGCGTTGCTGATCGCGTCGAGGCCGACCCTCAGATCGGGATATCAACGCCGGGGTTGCACCGTGGCATCGTTTCTCATCATACGCGCTTCAGGAGAGCAGGACCTCCTTTTCAGCGAGGAACCGACGATTCGCATCGGACGGCTGCCACAGAATGAAATCAGGCTCGATGACCCCTCGGTTTCCAGGAGGCATGCGACTTTTGCTCATTTTGGCGGCCACCCGATCCTGACGGACCAGGAAAGCCGGAACGGAACCTTTGTCAACGGAACGAGAATATCGTCGGCGGCGCTCTCCCGCGGCGACATCATCGGAATCGGCGCGGCCCGGATCATTTATGACCCGCCGCTCAAGGGGACCGTCCATTCAGCCGGTGAAGAGGACGCAGCGGAAACGCTCATTGCGCCGCCTCCATCCGGAGGTCCTGTCCAGGCGGCTTCACCGCCAACGGAGTTGCTGGAAACGATAGCGGATATTGCACGCCGGAGCGGGACGGACAGGCCGCTTGAAGAGCTTCTGAACTCCATTCTGACCCTCTGCGTGGAGAAAACCGGTGCGGAAAGGGCCTCCATCATGCTTCTCAACGACGCAGGACAGCTGGTTCCCTGCGCCTGCCACTCGACCATCCCCTCCTCTGATCCCTTCGCCATGAGCACAACAATGGCCCGCCGAGCCATGGCGGATAACAGGCCTCACGTTATCCGGGTCGCGGCCGGTTCCGCCGGTTTGGATCTGAGCGACAGCCTCTGCGGTCTGAAGACCCGGTCGGCGATATGCGCCCCCCTCGCTTCGGGTGAATCGACGATCGGCGTCTTTTTTCTCGATACGACCCGGCATGAACGCCACTTTGGCGAGGTGGACCTTCTCTTCTTTTCAACCCTTTGCGCCCTGATATCTGAAAAGATCTCTCATTACAGGCTCTCCGAGATCGCCATTGAAAAGCGACGGCTTGATGCCGAACTTCGGACGGCAACGGACATCCAGGCTCACCTCTTCCCTGCGGAAATCCCCGCAATCGCAGGATATGACCTTTCGGTCCACGTCCATCCCTGCCGCGAAATGGGAGGAGATTATTTCGATGTCTTCGCGGTCGGGGGCACCTTTGTGGTCACGATTGCCGATGTCGTCGGCAAGGGAATCGGCGCGGCCATGCTGATGTCCAACCTGCAGGCCATGGTGCGTTCGCTGGCGCAGCAATTCTCAGAGCCTTCGTTGCTTCTTGAAAAGATCAATGCCGATCTCATCAGCCGGGTGGGCGAAGGCCGCTTCATCACCTGTTTCCTGATGACCCTCAATCCCCGAAATCACCGGATCCGATACGCCAATGCAGGCCATAATCAGCCGCTGCTGCACCGCTCTTCGGGCGGGATGCTTTCCCTGGAAGTCAGCGGGATTCCCCTGGGAATCCTGGACGACAGCCGATATGAGGCGTATGAGACCAAGCTGGAAGATGGAGATGTACTTCTGCTTTACAGTGACGGCATTACCGAATGCAGGGGGGCCACGGACGAACTCTTCGGCGAAGAGCGGTTGAAGGCGCTTCTGGACGGTGCTTCCAGCTCGGACACAGAGGATATACGAAATGCCGTATTCGATGCCGTCGATGCCTTCCGGCAGGATGAACCCTATGCGGACGACATGGCGCTGGTCGTGATCAAAAGGCGGTAGGTCCGATGAAGGGACTGTCGTTAAAAGGCATCTGTTATCTCTTTGATTTCAGGGACGTTAACGCCTTTGGAAATGAAAATGGCGTTGAACCTGGGACGGTGTGCTCCCGCCTTGAAATCTCCGGAACTATCTCACGCGGAAGGAAGCCCCTAGCCGGTCGGCTATTCTTCTGCATTCCTCGACGTCGATATCCTGCTTTCCCACAACGGTCATTCGGGTTTGAAGGCCCGCCTCCACGGCTTGTTTCGTAAAATCGAGCATGGCCTGGTAGGATCCTTTCAGCAGGGGCCGGCACAGCCGGTTGTACGTTTCCTCCGATTCTGCGTTGAGACTCACGGACACGGCCTTCATCCCTGCCGCTTTCAATTCCGCCACGACGTCCCGGCCCGGATTTATCAGCGCGGCGTGACCGTTGGTATCCAGCCGGACGAAGATTCCCCTTCCGCTCAGCCACTTCGTGATGCTCAGGACGAAATCGAACCGGCAGGTCGGCTCTCCGAAGCCGGTAAAAACCACTTCCCTGTATTGAGAGAGGTCAAGACGTTCAAGCGCCGATAACATGTCCTCCTCCGACGGCTCCCTGGAAAGGCGGAGATGATAACCGTACACACCGTCGGCGAAATAGCGGACGCAGAAAACGCAGCGGGCGCTGCACTGGTTGGTAATGTTGAGGTAGAGATTGCCGAATTCCTCGTAGAGGATTGCACCCTCGGCCTCAGGGATGCTGTTGTATTCCGGCATGCCTGTCCTCCCGGGTTTCTCCAAAAACAGTTCGGATCAATAGATGCCCAGCGAGCATCCCCCTGCCAGAGTTCCTCCCAGTTCCCGGCACTGTTCAAGAATATCTTCCGTCAGTTTTCCCTTGGCGATCACCGGGGCAAAAACGGTTTTGAATTTGTAGCCCAGGGCTATGCGCTCGATGGATCGCAACGCCCCCGTGCCGTCGTTGCCCGCGCTCACAAAGACGACAAAGGGCTTGCGAAAGACTTTTCCCTGCGCGCCTTCGTAGGTCCGATCGAAAAAATCCTTGATCATGCCGGACATGTAGCCGAAATTTTCGGGTGTGCCGACGGCAAGGCCGTCACAGGCCAGAAGGTCTTCCAGGGTCGCCTCGGCGGCTTTCTTTAACACGGCATCCACCCCTTCAATGGCCCTGGCGCCTTCAAAGACCGCCTGTGCCATCTTCTCCGTATGTCCCGTCTGAGAGTGATACACAATAAGAATTCGAGTCATGAATTTTTCCTCAAGGCAAAGGCGTTACCCACAGCCGACCTCCCTGAGACGGCCTATTGTGAACGCCATGGGAATTTTCAGCCGGAATTCCGATGTTTCTCCTATCATCCCGGCCATTGCCGGCATCCGGGTAGCCATCCTTTTCGAAAACCTACATATCACAACGTTCATACGCTGTGAAGCAGGACCTCCGCATAGAGGGTTGATTTTAAGGTCGCGTTGTCGGATACTGGATCACTTTTGAGGCTGGCCGAGCCCGTCTCCACCGCGCCAGCGATTCTTTTAAAGCAACGCCTATGAACAAAAAAAAGATTGCCCTACGGATTGCCGTTGTTTTCGCTGTTTTACTTGCCGTTCTGGCCGGATTGGCCGCTCTTCTCCAATCAGCCCGGGCTGTCAATACCATTGCGGGCTGGATGGAGCCGTTGACGGGCCTTTCAATGCACGTCGACGACATTTCGATTCATCCTCCTCTGAATATCCGTGTAAACGGGCTTCGCGTTCAAACCCTCCGGGACAGGGGTTACGATCTTTCTCTGGACCGGGCCGAGATCCATGCCGCTGCCTCGGCTGGACTGAACATCCAGGTGGAGAAGATCCTTCTTACCGGTCCGAAATTCACCTTTTTTCTGAAAAAGGAAAAATCGGACACGGATCCCTTTGCGGTCCTCAGGAAACTGCCACCGGTGCGTCTTCTCGAGATGAAGGACGGCGAACTGGAGCTGGAGACGGAGTCTTCCGCCTATGTCCTTCCGGGAATGGACCTGACCATCAGGGATTTCAACCCTGAGGGAGGCGGCAGGCTTTACGGCAAAAGCCGCTTTGACGTCAGGACGTCGGACATGGCCGGCCGGGGTTCCCTCGGGGTATCTCTCGACCTGTCCCGCCTGTCTCCGCGGCCTTCCGGGGCCGGATCCCTTCAACTATCCCTTGAATCCGGCTCCTTCGGGCAGCTCAAGATCACCGAAGGAAAGCTCGATACTCAGCTGGGTCTTTCCGCCGATGTCCTCCGTTTCGACGGGGCCTCTGCCGTCATCAGGAATTTCTCCCGCAGCAACGGATCGGAACGGATTTCGATACAGGACATCAAAACGAAGTTCAATCTTTCCTACAACCAGAAAACGTCCGGATTTTCCCTTACATCCTTTGAAGCGTCCGGCGCCGATGCCGGAAGCCTGAAGGGGCAGGCAACGGGGACGGTAAAGCCTGGAAGCTGGAATGCCACCCTGCGCGCCTTCAACCTGAATCTTTCCCGGATCTTTTCCCTGGTTAATCCCCTTTTGCCCGAGGATTACAGGGACTGGACGTTCCAGGGAAAGGGCACCGTTGATCTTGAGACGGAAGGCCGATACGCCGACGGATCGGCGTTCTGGAAGGCCGCGGCCGTTATCGACCTCAGCGAGGGCGCTTTCGCCTCGGCGGACCACACGAAGGCCGGAGAGCGGATCACCGGCAGAATGGAGATGAAACTCGGATCGCCTGAAAAAAAGCGGAAAGGCCGTTTCACGGCAAAAATGACAGGCAAAGACGGCGAGATTCTCTGGGGTCAATACTACCAGGATTTCAAGGGGCAGAGGCTGGCCGTCGACTCACAGGGCTTTTTCGAAACCAAGCCCTTTTCATTGAATTCCTCCGGAACCTTCGACCTCTTTCAAACGGGGTCCTACGCATTTACGGCGGATCTTTCGCGGCGCCGCACCATTTTTTCCCTGACCGCACAGGGCGTAACCTGCCTTCGCCTGTTCGGCGCGCTGCTGCAGAATTACGTTACCCAGAACTATCCGAACCTGCAGGATTTGTCTCTGGAAGGCACGCTGGACCTCAAACTGACCGCCTCGCTGTCGCCTGATCAAAAGGTGATTGAAGGCGATCTCTCGCTCCAGGATGGGACGGCGCTCTCTCCCTCGAACGGGCTGGCGCTCAGCGGCTTAACCATCCGCCTGCCATACGACCTGGCCCTTTCAGGCCGCACCCCTGCACCGCCAGCCGGTTCCAGGCGGGGCTTTATGGCCTTTAAAGAGCTCCAAAAGGGACGCCTCACGATCGGGGAACTGCATGTTCCCGTCGTGCTCTCCGGCAACAGGTTTCTTCTTCCGGAGCCGGTCGTTGTCTCTCTCTTCGGCGGCGAGCTTGTCATTCACGGGCTGAGGGTCGATCATCTCCTTTTTCCCGACATGAACGTTGAAGCCGGCCTGTCGATCAGTCGCCTCAACCTCGGGGAGGTGATCGCTCTGGCCGCTCCCATTGCCCTGGAGGGAGATCTCAACGGGGATTTGTCCCCCATCCTCTTTCGCGAAGGGAAGTGGACCGCCGGGGGAAGTCTCGTCGCCCGGGTGTTCGGCGGACGGATCACCATCGACCATCTTTCCGCCGGCAGGATTTTCTCACCGTCCCGCTTCTTCGGCGCCGATGTGGCCTTCGACGCTATCGACCTTGAGGAGGTCACCTCGAACATCAAGATCGGCCGGATGACGGGCCTGATTCAGGGCTCATTGAAGAACTTCACGATGGAATACGGCCAGCCGTCCCGCTTCGATCTGGTCATCACGTCGGACAGAAGCCGAAAGGTGCCCCAGGCAATCAGTGTGGACGCAATCAAAAATCTTTCCATCATCAGCACCGGCTCTGAAACCATTTCCGACATTCTCAACAGCGGCTTGAACCGCTTTTTCTCCCAGTACCCCTACAGCGAAATCGGCATCCGATGCACGCTGTCAGATGATCTCTTTTCACTGAGAGGCCTGATTCGCGAAGGAGGCAAAGAATATCTCATACGAAGATCCACCTTTCGCGGCATTGACATGGTCAACCAGAATCCCGATAATTCCATCAGTTTCAAGGACATGTCGGAGCGGATGGGCCGACTGTTCCAACCGCGGCAGCAAAGTAAGGATGTGCCATCGGGGTAGAATTGTGCTATAAGAAGCCTCAACAATCTATTTCTACCAGGAGGGATTATGCAGAAGATCATCAAGGCAGCAGGCCTGATCGCAGTTTTTCTCATTGTGTCATGCGTTACGGTAAATATCTATTTTCCGGCCGCCGAAGTCCAGAAGGCGGCGGACAGGATCGTCGATGACGTCCGGACAAAGGGAAGCGAAGCGGTCCCCGAGACGCCGCCGCCGGCTCCTTCAAGCCGCCTGGACGTGATGAGCTCTTTGCTTTTTGGCACACGTCAGGCATATGCGCAAATGAACATCGATGTTTCGACTCCCGCCATCCGGGGAATAAAGGAATCGATCAAGGGCCGTTTTCCGCAGTTGAAACCCTTCTACGACAGAGGCGCAATCGGCGAGAACAACAGCGGTCTGCTCGAAGCGAAAGATACCACCGTCTTGAATCTCCAGGAGAGAGGCCAGATCAGCAGGCTGATCGACCAGGAAAATCGGGACCGTTCAGCCCTTTACAGAGAAATCGCAGCGGCCAACAAACTCGGTTCTGAATCCGTTCCACAGATCATGAAGATATTCGCCAACAGCTGGCGAAGTAAGTCCCAGTCCGGCTGGTGGGTGCAGGATGATAACGGGGTGTGGAGCAAGAGGTAGCCTTATCGGACGCAACGATCCCGGTCCTCGGGGGAACAGTGGGACTTCATTACGGGCATTGCCTGGGGCCGGCAGAGGCAACCCGGTTGATGTTCCGCCGGACCTTCTGCTCCCGGAATACGGACGGGTCGGGCTTTTTGGATCAAGACGGAACGTCTTCAGGAAAATTCAGACGAGCCGAGAGTGATGGGAAGGCAGGACATCGGGATCCTGCCTTTCGCTTTTTCAGCCATGAGATCTGCGGTAATGCTCCCTTCTGCATCGCCCTTGAAGGCGGCTATGCCGATGCAGCCAGGCCTCTTTTTCCTGTTCAGGCAATCCAGGCACTTTCTTCATCATGTTGTCCACCAGGCGAAAGGCGCTTTCAAAATCCCGTTCCCTGTGCTCAAGCCACTTGGCCAGTTCCTCCACGGCGAACAGATTTTCCGGATTATCCTTCAGGAGATCTTCCCAGATTTCAACGGCCTTTTCCCAGTGGCTGCTTCTTTTATAGATGAGGGACAGGGACTGGCGCGCCTCCAGGGTTGCCTTCTGCGGTGAAGACCGGGACAGGTTTTCCAGGAGAGAACAGGCCTCGGCCGGCCTTCCCCGATCCTGGCAGAGCCGGGCTGCGGCGCAGAAATCGGCGGATGCATAGTGCGGGGAACCGCCGTCGCTGTCGAATATCTCCGTGAGATGGACGGTCAGGGCGGCCAGCGCCGTGATATCGAGGCCATTGTGCCGGAAAACATCCAGCATCGGATAGGGATTGCTCGATCGGAGCCAGTTGAAGTAACGCAGGGGCACTTCACTCCCGGGCAGATCTCCTTCCCGGTAGAAGCCAAGGAGTTTCTCCTCCAGGGTGATCAAACGGCTGTTTTCGATCCGATGGCTGAAGAGCCGCCGGGCGGGATGGAGAAGATCCAGGTGGGGCAGGGCCGTCAGCGGGTTTTCCATCTTGTTGAGGATATAACGGGTGGCCAGGAGATTCGTATCAAAGGCCTTTCCGTTGAAGGAGATGAGATAGCGCTTCGATGAGGCGGTCTCTGCAAGAGCGGCAAGAACGGCCCGCTCCTCGGCGAAATTCCTGGCGAACAGCTGGCGGACGACAAAGCGCCCTTCCTCATCAAACCAGCCTAAACCGACGAGAAAGGCCAGCGTTCCCGTTCCGCCGGACAGGCCGGTCGTTTCCGTATCGAGAAACAGGGCTTTTCGACTGTCAAAGGCGGACAGCCTTGCATCATCGGCCAGAAGGGCCGCGGCTTCCATGTTCAGCCGTTCCAGTTCGCTGAACTTCCGGCTTCCATGGCATTCCGTGCCTTCCCGCCTTAACTCTATCTTGAAATACGAACCCAGGCGGTTGACCTCCTCGCAGCCGCTCAGCAGGTCCTCAAGAGCCGGTCCGTTCCTCCGCTGTCGATGCGGGATGACCTTTCCGCCGGGCACAACGGGTCTGTGCAGCAGAAGGGCATCAAGCCTTTTCTGCAGCTCGTTCTTTTTCGCCTGGCGATCGGCGGGCGTAGTCCCTTCTGCCGCCTTATCTTCCCCCGTCAGGCGTCTAAGCCGCTCTTGAAGTCCCATACCGGTTTTCCCCTGCTCAATGTCCCCCAAAGCGCCTGGTTCAGAAGCTTCATTCCTCAACTGGTTCAATGTAACAGGGCCTCGTGGCTGATATTCTTCAGGATCGCCAGAGCCGCTTCCTTTCCCGCCGGACCGACCTCCAGGGTCGGGCCCACACAACTGGGACAGCCGTGGGTGCATGGGCAGCCGCCGATGAGCTGTCGGGCCGCAGCCAGGAGACGGTCATGCTCTTCATACAGAAGCTCGGAGAATCCGATGCCTCCCGGGTAGGCATCAAAGAGGAAAACGGTGGGATCGAAATCGTCCAGGCGAAGGGCCGCACGCTGCTCCGGGTGCTCCGTTCCCTGCAGGGAAGCAGAGGTAAGCGCCCGCCCGTTTCTTCCGGAAGAGAGGAAATATTCACCGCTTTTATCGCCGATGCAGGTGTCGATGTCCCGGATATCGGCCATCAGGATCATTGCCGCCAGATGGTGAAGGCTGTATGCGAGACCGGAGAGGCCGTCGAGGATCTCGGCCTGCGTAAAGGGCAGATCCCTGAGGAAATCCCGGGGGATTGTGAACCAGTAACTCGTGGTGTGCATATCCTTCTCCGGCAGGTTGACCTCGCCGTATCCCAGATTTTCCGACGTATAAAACTTGATTTTCTTGTAGCCCACCACCTTGCGCACCACCTGAACCTCTCCGTGCTCCACGGATATCGACTGTCCGCGTTTCTTACGGAACACATCGATGACCCTCACGTGGGTATAGGTCATGGCATCGGTGTAATAGTCCACATTCACCCTGCGCACATAGGCCTTTTTCCGCTCCAGATCCAGCCTGTCCACGTGATACTGCTGGGATTCCATCATGTAGATGGCTTCGTTGTGAACGGCGGTAAAGGCGCTGTCCCAGTCAACTTCGGCAATAACGACGGGATTTCCGCTGTCCGTCGAATCGATGATGACGACATTTTCCGGATTGATGGAGCGAAGGCTGACCTCGTCGGCGGGGTAGCTTTCTGCCGCCCAGTGCCATCGCCGCCCTTCCCGGTGGAGCACGCCCTTTTCCTCGAGATAAGCCAGAAGCTCCGCCAGATCCTCCTTTCCGAATCGCTCCCCCGTCTCGAAAGGCAGTTCGAAGGCCGCGCTTTTGATGTGATGCAGGAGGATCAGAAGATTGTCCGGATTGATTCGGCAGTATTCCGGCGAACGGCTGAAGAAGTATTCCGGATTTTCGGCCAGAAATTGATCCATGGGGGCGCTGCGGGCGATCAGAAAGGCCAGGCTCTCTCCCTGGCGACGGCCGGCCCGGCCGGCCTGCTGCCAGGTGCTGGCGATGGAGCCTGGATAGCCCACCATGAAGCAGGCCTCCAGGTCGCCGATATCGATGCCCAGTTCGAGGGCATTGGTGCTCACGACCCCCAGGATGGTGCGATCGCGCAGGCCCGCCTCGATCCGGCGGCGAAGCTTGGGAAGATAGCCGCCCCGGTAACCGGTAACGATATCATCGCTTCCGGGAAGGGAAGAACCCTTTTTGACCTGATCCTTCAGATAACGCGTCAGAATCTCCACATTGAGGCGGCTCGTCGTAAATACGATCGTCTGAATCCCCTGGCGGATGAGATCGGAGGCGAGATGACGGGCCGGAGTGACGGCCGACTGCCGGATGCCCAGTTCCCGGTTGACGATTGGAGGATTGTACAGGACGAAGGTCTTCGCGCCGGCAGGCGCCCCGCTGGAGTCAATCAGCAGGACAGGCCGTTCGAGAATTCCTTCGGCGTGCTCCTTTGGGTTGGCCACCGTGGCCGAACAGCAGATGAACACGGGATCCTGTCCATAAAAGCGGCAGATCCGGACGAGGCGGCGAATGACGTTGGCCAGGTGAGAACCGAAGATTCCCCGGTAGACATGGAGCTCGTCAATCACCACATAGCGGAGGTTCATGAAGAGCTTCTGCCACTTGGTGTGATGGGGCAGAATGCCGGCATGAAGCATATCCGGATTGGTCACCACGACATGGCCCTGCCGTCGGATGGCCTGCCGGGCGTCGTCCGGTGTGTCGCCGTCATAGGTGAAGGTTTTGATATCCGCCTGCAGTTCGCCGATGAGCGCCGAAATTTCGTGCCTCTGGTCCTGGGCCAGGGCCTTGGTGGGAAAAAGATAGAGGGCGCGTGTTTCGGGCCGGTCCAGAATCCGCTGTAGCACAGGAAGATTGTAGCACAGGGTTTTGCCGCTGGCCGTGGGGGTGACGAGAACGCAGTCCCTCCCCTCGCGGATGGCCTCAACCGCTTCGCCCTGATGGCTGTAAAGCTGATGTATGCCGCGCTTTTCCAGCACAGACCGCAGCCGTGGATGAATCCAGCAAGGAAATGGGGCATACCTTCCCGGAGCGGCAGGCCAGTGGCGGAAGGCCGCCACATTCTCCCGGAACCGTGGGTTCCGCTCCAGGCGCTCCAGCCATTCCCTCAGCGAAAGCCTTGTGTTGTCCTCTAATCCGCTCATGCCCGCACAGCTGTCCCCTTCAACCTCGTCTGCCCTCCGGCTCCCCTGCCGGTGGCCCGCCTCATCTTCTTTAAACCCATGCATCTTCTTCCGTCAAGATTCATTTTTTTCATTCTACATGCCGGAAGAAATCGGAAAAATTAACAAATTTTTTATAGATCCTCAAAGAAATTGAAAAAAAATAGAACAGTATGATAAAATTATAAGATAAATTTTGAAAAAGAAAGGAGAACCTGCCATGAGAAAAACCATTTTGTTGATGCTTCTTGCGTTTATCAGCACTCTTTTTTTACTTGCCTGCTCAGGCGATAACAAACCCGCCGAGATGGCCATGAAGGCCGCCGAGGAGGCAGTCAATACCGCCAAGGTGGAAGCGGGAAAGTACATCCCCGATGAGGTGAAACCCCTTGAAGAATCGCTCGCCTCCCTGAAGGAAAAGTTCGCCAAAAAAGATTTTGCGGCGGTTGTAACGGAAGGCCAGACCCTTGCGGCTAAAGCGAAAGAAGTCATGGATTCGGCAAAGCTCAAGAAGGAAGAAATGACGGCATCCTGGACGAGCATGTCTCAGGAGCTTCCCAAAATGGTCGATATGATGCAGAGCAAGGTGGATCTCCTCTCCCAGGCCAAGAAGCTCCCCGCCGACCTGTCAACGGAAAAATTTGCCGAGGCCAAGACCGGCTTGTCCGCCTTGAAGGAAGAATGGTCCAAGGCGTTGCAGAACTTCAACGCCGGCAACGTTGCCGATGCCGTCTCCTCGGGAAAGGCCCTCAAAGATAAAGCCATCCAGATCATGGGGATCCTAGGACTGGCCATGCCTTCAGCGCCTGCACCGGGAACTCCTGCAGTGGAGTCTCCATCATCGGCAGCCCCCGCTGCCACGGCGCCAGCCGCCTCAGAGCCGGAGAAAACCGCGGTGCGTGCCGAAGAGAAAAGCTTTGCAGTCGGCAGCGTTTCCTGGCTTCAGAACGCCCTCAACGAACTTGGCGCAGATCCCAAACTGGCCGTTGACGGACACATGGGCCCGGCCACACGGCAGTCCGTGATATCCTTTCAAAAATCCGCAGGCCTTGCAGCCGATGGCAAAGTCGGCCCGGCCACCGAAAAAGCTCTCAAAGAGAAGCTCGCCAAGAACAGGTAGATTCCTTATAAAAAAGCCCCCGAAACTCAATGCTTCGGGGGCTTTTTCTCCATTCTGCGGAACGATCCTTTGCCGTTCCTTTAAAAACTTCTCAGCCGCTTACATGCCCATTCCCGGATAGCCGCCTCCGGGAGGCATTCCCGGCATTCCGGCGCCCTTCTCCTCCGGCTTCTCGGCAATCATGCACTGGGTGGTCAGCATGAGGGAAGCTACGCTGGAGGCGTTCTGGAGGGCGAATCGGGTCACCTTCGTCGGGTCGATGACGCCGGCTTCGATCATGTCTTCATAAACGTCCGTCCGGGCATTGAACCCGAAGGCCCCGCTCTGCTCCTTTACCTTTTCCACGACGATTGTGCCTTCCATTCCGGCGTTGGCGGCAATCATCTTCAGGGGTTCTTCAAGGGCCTTGCGGACGATGTTGACGCCCACCTGCTCGTCGCCATCAAGCTTCAGCTCCGCCAGGACCGGAAGGGTGCGGATGTAGGCGACACCGCCACCGGGAACGATGCCTTCTTCAACGGCTGCCCGTGTGGCATTCAAGGCGTCCTCAACCCGGGCTTTCTTTTCCTTCATTTCGGTTTCCGTTGCCGCACCGACCTTGATGACCGCCACGCCGCCGACGAGTTTCGCGAGCCGTTCCTGCAGCTTTTCCCGATCATAATCGGAAGTGGTTTCGTCGATCTGGGCGCGGATCTGCTTCACCCGCCCTTCCAGTGCGGCCCGTTCGCCTGCGCCGTCGATGATGGTTGTATTGTCCTTATCGATCTGGATTCTCTTGGCGCGTCCCAGGTCTTCAAGGCGTGTGTTTTCCAGCTTATATCCCATGTCTTCCGAAATGACCGTACCGCCCGTTAGGATGGCGATGTCTTCCAGCATCGCCTTTCGCCGGTCGCCGAATCCCGGGGCCTTGACAGCCGCCACATGAAGGGTCCCGCGGATCTTGTTGACCACCAGGGTCGCCAGGGCCTCGCCTTCGATGTCCTCGGCGATGATCAGCAGCGGTCTGCCCATCTTCGCAATCTGTTCGAGGATCGGCAGCAGGTCTTTCATGCCGCTGATCTTTTTTTCATAAATGAGAATAAGGCAGTCTTCCAGGCTGACTTCCATCTTTTCCGGGTTGGTAACAAAATAGGGGGAGAGATAACCGCGGTCGAACTGCATTCCTTCCACTATTTCCAGTTCCGTCTCGAGCCCCTTGGCCTCTTCGACGGTGATGACGCCTTCCTTGCCGACCTTTCCCATGGCTTCGGCAATGATATTGCCGATGGTTTCATCGTTGTTTGCTGAAATTGTCCCGACCTGGGCGATTTCTTTCTGGTCCTTGGTGGGTTTGCTGATGTTCTTCAATTCTGCGACAACCGCCGCAACGGCTTTTTCGATCCCGCGCTTTACATCCATGGGATTGCTGCCCGCGGCGACCGTTTTGGCGCCTTCCCGATAGATGGCCTGTGCCAGGATCGTGGCGGTCGTTGTACCATCACCGGCCACATCGCTCGTCTTGCTGGCTACTTCCCGGACCATCTGGGCGCCCATATTTTCAAATTTGTCTTCCAGCTCAATTTCCTTGGCAACGGTTACACCGTCCTTGGTGACGGTCGGTGCGCCAAAGGTTTTATCGATAATGACATTGCGGCCCTTCGGACCAAGGGTCACCTTTACGGCATCTGCCAGGGTGTTGACACCGTTCAGGATTGATTTTCGTGCTTCTTCGTCGTACTGTAGTAACTTTGCACCCATAGATATTTTTTCCTCCTTATTCGTCTATTCTTCCGAACTTATTTCTCTACGATTCCCAAAATATCGTCTTCCCTCATGATCAGATATTCTTCGCCTTCAATCTTGACCTCTGTTCCGCCATACTTGCTGAACAGTACGCGATCACCTACTTTCACATCCAGGGGAAGAAGCTTTCCGTCTTCCGTGACTTTACCCTTACCCGCAGCAACGACCTCACCCTCGATGGGTTTTTCTTTCGCTGTATCGGGAATGATGATTCCTCCCTTTGTCTTCTGCTCTTCCTCCAGCCTCTTAACAATGACTCTGTCCTGTAATGGCCTGATGTTCATGCCGAAACAATCTCCTTTCCTGTTGAATTTTAAAGATATGAAAAAGAATGGGATTTCTTTTTTCCCAAAGGGTTTGGCGGTAACATAAACACGAAATCGCCCCTGTCAAGTCAGTTCAAAAAAATTTTTTCGTGGAACATGGAGTTCGAACGATCACGCTGCACATTGAGGGCGACAGCCGCCTCTACCGCTGTTTCCAGGCGCACCACGGTCATGCCCGCCCGATCCATTTTCCTTAAGTCTAAAGGGACAGTACAATTCCCGCAGCAAAACGGACAGACAACTTTGTTGATTTGATTTATCAGTCTTCCATCCCTTTGCAATCCGCAACTTGTAGTATTCATTTCCTATTCTCGGAAATATACCTTCAACAGGTCAATTTTTGCTTGACCAATAGGCAAAGAATCTGACATATCTGACATATCAAATCGTTACAGCATCAGGAGCTTCTCTTCGATATTCCGTTTTGAAATATTTCACGATTATTTAATCTATATGTCACACGAATGTTACATCTTTGTGAAATTATAGCGATCAGCTGTTGAACGAGGGAACGAAATGCCAAAAATGAAAGTTTTATTCCTATGCACAGGGAATTCCGCAAGAAGCCAGATGGCCGAAGCATTTCTCCGGCACTTTGCCGGTAATTTGTTCGAAGTTTTCAGCGCCGGGCTCGATCCCAGGGGAATCCATCCATTGACCACCCGGGTCATGGAAGAAATTGGGATTCCCCTCGCGAATCACTCTTCCAAATCTGTCAGCGAATACCTGGGTAAAGTCCATTTCGGCTATCTGATTACGGTATGTGCCGCTGCCGAGGATCGCTGTCCCGCCTCATTTCCCGGAATCAGCAGGCGCCTTCACTGGCCCTTTGATGATCCGGCGGCATATACGGGATCGGAAGATGAAATGCTGCAAAAATTCAGAGATGTACGGGATGAAATTTCCCGGAGAATTCAGAACTGGTTGAAGGAACAGCAGTCCTGACGCCTTTCAGGCCTTGACCTGTTTTGTAAACAAAAACAACCACGGGCAGGCTGTTATTTAGAAAGAATCCTATAATTAAGGAAAGGAGGTGGACGTCGGGGAAAAAAGAGAACCAGACTTTTTGAGACTTTGAAGGTGAAGATTTACAGGACATATAGGTGATTTTTTCAATGCCCGTTGAAAAAATCAGGACAACAATGAATTTTTTTCAGGAGGATAGTAATGAAGAAATTTTGGGTAGCTTTGATCGCCGTGGCCGTGGTCGCAGGCTTCGCCCTGAGCGCATCGGCGGCGGACGTCAAATTCAGCGGCTCCTACTACGCCACAGGTCTCTACGCGGACAACTGGGGCCTCAAGGATGATAATTCAGCAGCCGGCGTTTATGCTCAGAGGCTGCGTGTTGCAACGGCCTTCAAGATCGCCGAAGGGTTGACCTTGAACACCCGCTTTGACGCCCTCGAGGGACGTTGGGGCCAGTACGGCTATATGGGCACGGCTGTGGATCGCCAGAATGCCGACGGCAAAGATGCCGACGACAACAACATCAGCTTTGACCGCGCCTGGGTCAGCTTTGCCGTCCCCTTCGGTCAGTTTGACGTAGGTCGTCAGGCCCAGAACGAATGGGGAACCCGTTTCGCCAGCGACAGCTATGATGCGGACGCCATCCGCTTCTCCACCAAGAACGGCCCCTGGGAAGTCGGCGCATTCTTCGAGAAGCAGATTGAAGCCTACGGC
>MVRU01000019.1 GCA_002067745.1 Syntrophus sp. PtaU1.Bin005 | reverse complement strand
GGTTCGGGGCTGGTTCTGCCGGGAAGCGACGCGTCAGGACAGGAAGCGGCTTTACCGCTATCTGGGGAGTCGCACATCCGCTTCGAGGGTGCCCTGGGATTTGATCCGGCTGGCCATGTTGAGCGTGGCAAGGCTGGCGGTTTTTCCCCTGCAGGATGTCCTCGGGCTTGACGAAACCGCACGAATGAACCGCCCGGGCACGGTTCATGGGAACTGGCAATGGCGCGTTCAGCAGGAAGACCTCGGGCCGCCCATTGTGGAGCGGCTTCGTGAACTGACGGAGATCTATGGCCGACTTTGAAGGAAAGCCCGTGATGACCTGAGACACCGGTCGGATCGAAGGGTCAAGGCGGGCGGTCAAGCGTCGGCTGCAGCTGCTCGAGAGGCGTCCCGCCATGAAAAGACATTGACAAGGCCCATGAGTACATAATATGCAATACATCCTGAGAAAGATTTTCAATTGAAAACAACAAGGAGGCGTCATATGAACGTTTGCAGTAAGGGTAAAATGGGGCTGATCGCTTGTGCCCTGTTTTTTGCGTTGTTTTATCTTCTGTCGTCGGTTGCCGAGGCGCGCGTCGGTGGAGGACGGTCTTTCGGCAGCCGGGGGTCCCGCTCCTTCAGCAGTTCTCCTAGTTCTCCAAGCTCTCCGTCCCGCTCTTACAACACGCCTTCCCGTCCGTCTCCCTCTGCGGCCCCGCAGTCGCAGCCGGGAGGCTTCATGAGAAGCATGGCCGGCGGCCTTCTTGGCGGAATGGCCGGGGCGCTGCTTTTCAGCAGTCTCGGTTTCGGCCATGGCGCAGGCGGTTTTGGCGGCGGGATCGGCCTGATGGATATTCTGCTGCTGGGGGCGATTCTCTACGGGATCTACTGGTTTATCAAGAGGCGGCGGCAGGCGGCGACCGCCATGAATGCCCCGATGGCTTACGGCAGCCCGGACAACAGGGATGCCTTCAATACGGACTCCTATGCCCCGCCGATCCGGGACATTCCCCCGGCCGGTTACGAAGCCGGTGACGGACTGAGCGCCATTCGGCGGGAAGATCATTCCTTCGATGAGAAGCGCTTCAAGGATTCCGTTCTGGATAATTTTTTTTCGATCCAGGGCGCCTGGGCAAACCGGGATATGTCCGGTGTCCGGAACTTGCTGACCGATGACATGTACAAAACGATTCAGCAGGACGCTGATGAGCTGCGGGCGAAGCACAGGATCAACAAGCTCGACAACATCGCGGTCCGTTCCGTGGAGATTACGGAATCCTGGCAGGAGGGCGGCAGAGATTTCATCACGGTCAGATTTTATGCAAACCTGCTGGATTACACGGTGGACGAGATCTCCGGCGAGGTTCTGGCCGGGAGCAGGAAGGACCCTGTGAAATTTGTGGAGTTCTGGACATTTGCCCGGCCGTCGGGCAACAACCCCTGGCGGCTTTCCGCTATTCAGCAGGAAAGCTAGCCGGAAAAAAGACGGCCAGCCAGATCGTCTCCTGCTCCGGGTCGGTCCACTCCACCCGGTGCCGGGTATGCGCCGGGATCAGGAGCGAATCGCCCGGTTTCAGGGTTACGAGGTCGTCCGGTCCCGAAAAGCTCAGACAGGCTTTACCCCGGAGGAGCAGGACCCATTCCTGCTCCTCCGAATCATACTGGAACCCGGGGGGAGAGGCCTGTCCCCGGGAAATGATCCGCTCTATCCTCACGCCGGGCATGTTCAGCAGGCTTGTGAATTGCTCTTCCGCGAGGCTGTCGGGGACCCCTTCAAAAAGATTCAACACCATCCTGTTCATCGTCATTCCCGAAATTCAAACATGACCTTTTCATAAGGCTCAAACATCATCATGTACAGGTCCATGACATAGCGGTCCGTCATGCCCGAGATGTAATCCGCCAGGATCCTCCGTTTTCCCGAGGAGTCCGGCGCCTCGTCAAAGCGGATTTTGAACGTCCGGGGCAGCATTTCCGGGCATCGTTCCAGGTGGCGGAAAATCCGCCGGATGATGAGTTTGCCCTTTTCATTCATGATGCACACCTGCGGTTTCCGATAGACATTTTCAAAGAGATAGCTCTTGAGGGCGTCAAAGTTTTCCCAGACTCCGGCAGGGGCGGCCACAATATCTTCCAGGAAATTTCTGGCCTCTTCGACGGATGAAATCCCGTGCTGCTCGATATTTCGAGAAGTCTGTCGAATGACGGCAATGTTGGCCTCCTCGATCAGGGTGCGGACCAGGATCCGGGACTGGAGGATGGTATCGGCTTGGAGAATATCCGGGTATCTTGAACGGCAGCGTTCAAAAACGCGCCTCACCAGGGGGTTTTCCATGTTGCGCAGATCTTTGAGGCGCAGATAGCCGGCATTGAGGGCGTCTTCGAGGTCGTGGGCGCAGTAGGCCAGGGGATCGGCGATATTGACGACCTGTGTTTCCAGGGATGATTTGGGGAAGCGGTGAAATTCCGGAGGGGCGTCGGGGTGATCGTGAGTTGTGTTATGACGGGCGATTCCCTCGCGGGTTTCGAAGCAGAGGTTCAGGCCGTCGTAACGCTGATAACGCTTTTCCAGAAAATCCACGACCCGCAGACTCTGGAGATTGTGTTCGAACCCCCCGTCGTCCTTAAGAAGCTCGTTAAGGGTTTCCTCGCCGGCATGGCCGAAGGGAGGATGGCCGAGATCGTGGGCAAGGGCGATGGCTTCACAGAGGTCTTCATTGAGCCGCAGAGCCCGGGCGAAGGTCCGGGCGTGCTGGGCTACTTCCAGCGTGTGGGTCAGGCGCGTCCGGTAAAAATCTCCTTCGTTGATCAGAAAAACCTGTGTTTTGTGCTGAAGATCCTTAAATACCTTCGAGTAAAGAATCCGGTCCCTGTCCCGCTGAAAACAGGTGCGATAGTCGTCGGGCTCGTTGCCGTGCAGCGTTCGGCCAATGCTGTACGCGCTTTTTGTGGCGTAGGGGGCTAGCCTTTTTTCTTCTGTCGTTTCAATGAATTCCCGTGCTGTCATGCGATAGGGTGACCTTTTGTCGTTTCTTGAGGAAAAGTTTATACGCCGCCTGACGCTTTTGCAAGCGATACCTTGGAAAGGCTCTGTCCCGGAAAGGGTCATCGGTGCCGCCTTGAAAATTCAGGGGAACAAAATCGATGTGGGTCGTCTATCCATCGTTGGTATGAAATAAGCATTTAGAATCCTGGTGATACAAATTTTTTTGAACGATGATCCTTTCTCGGGTGGGAGAAAGGATCGACAGCGATATGAAATCCTTCTGCTTCCTGGTGACATCTTCGATTTGCCGAGTTAATCCGCTGTTCTTATCCGTCTTCTCAAAAACCATGGGGATCTTTTCAGGGATTGCAGGGATTTCAGGGAGAGCAGGATCATGAGGTACTTTTTTGGCGTACTGTGTTTGATTTTATGTCTTGGCACAAATGCTGTTGCCGCATCGAATGAAGAAGCGGCAATCGTTAAAAATTGTTCGGGGACCGCATTCATTGTCCGGCAGCAGAGGACGCTTACGGTTAAGAAAAGCGAGCGGATTTATTCCGGCGACCTGCTTCGAACCGGTCGAGATGGAACGCTGGGGATCATCTTTAAGGACAATACCATTCTTTCCCTCGGACCCCGCAGTGAACTGCTGATTGAAGAATTTCATTTTGACCCATCCCGGGGAAAACTTTCGATCGTGACCCGGATGCTCAAGGGCACTGCCGCCTACGTCTCCGGCGTCATCGCCAGGTTGTCCCCTCAATCGGTGCGCTTTGAAACACCCTCGGCCACCATCGGAATTCGGGGGACCAAGTTCCTGGTGAAGGTCGAAGACGGTGGAGAAGAAGAATGAAACGCGCGGCAGTGAAGGCGACTTCATGGGTCATGCTTCTCTTTCTGGGGGCCTGCGCGGTCCCGGAGGTCAAAACAGAGGCTGTTCCTGTTCCTGACGCAGGCAGAACGCAAGTGGTTCTTATGCCCGACCCGGACGGAAAGGTTGGAGAAGTCACCGTCAGAAATAGAGGCGGTTCCCGGAAAATCAATCAAGCCGGGCAGATGGCGGAAGCAAAGGATGGGACCAGTGCCATTTCAACGCAGGCCCCCCTGGCCGAGGGGGATATTCACAAAGTGTTCGGCGCCGCTCTCGCCGCACTGCCGAAAAAGCCGGTCATCTTTATCCTTTATTTTAAAACCGATTCCACCGAACTGACGGAGGCGTCGCAAACAACGCTTTCCTCTGTCCATGCTGCCATCAGTGACAGGCAGTCGCAGGACATCAGCGTTATCGGCCATACGGATAGAACGGGTGAAAAGAGTTATAACGTTGCCCTTTCCCGCAGTCGGGCCTTGAAGATCAAAAAATTCCTCATTTCAAAAAGCGTAAATCCCTCCATCATCGAGGTCGATTATCACGGAGAAGCCGATCCCCTGATTAAAACCCCGGACGGGGTGGCGGAGCCTCGCAATCGAAGGGTTGAAGTGACCGTCCGATAATCCCGGATAAGGGAGAGCGTTCCAGTATTCTTTGACGGACCGGGGACGACCGGAGACATCGGCACCAATCTTTCTCCTCGCTGTTGAAACCCTCACCAAGTGTCCATCCGATTCCCATCTGAAGAGGATCCTGGCGTTCAGTGCCCTGCGGACGGGTGTCCAACCCGGAATGATTCCGTCCTGACCAGCTGCGGAATCTCCCTCTTCGTTTCGCCGCAGGCATCCCATCCTGCTGGCCGTCCTGTCCTCAACGTTTTTCTTCTTCCTGACGACACATTTCGGAACGCCGGCGTTCAAACCTACAATATTGTGGAGGGTTGTCCCGGAATTGTCCCAAATTTGTTCCTTTATGGGCCTGCAGTGGCGCTGCCGTGGAAATAAAAAGAATGATATCATGATCTTATCTTTAAGGCACGACATTCGCTGAATAGAGAGTCACGGTTTCCGGAACCATGTTCAGATACAAGAATCAAGAAATATTCTGGAGGAGGCATCATGAAAACGTTTTTAACAGTCAGAGGATTCTTCGTGATCAGCTTGTTGCTGTCCGGTCTTTTCCTGCTCTCCGCGACGCCGCTGTGTGCCGAGGAGGAAAAGCCCACGGGAGATTTTTCCCTGTCGGCATTGTCCGGGTATATATGGCGGGGGCAGGAACTCAGCCGGGACAGCATCGTCATTCAGCCTTCCATGACCATGGGCTACAAGGGGTTTTCCGTTAATGTCTGGGGGAACCTCGACACGGACCCCTATGTGGCGGACTCCGACGATGACAGCACAAACTGGACGGAAACGGATGTGACCCTGTCCTATACAAAGACTCTCGGACTCTTCAATCTCGGTGGAGGTTACATCTACTACGCTCTTGCCGGGTCCAATGAGAATGGGACGGATGTTCATGATTCCCAGGAGATTTACGTTTCCGTGGGTCTGAATACGCTCCTTTCGCCGACATTGACGGTCTACAAGGAAATCAGCTATTACCACCAGTGGTACTTCCTGCTGGGAATCTCCCATACCATCGAGTTGAACAATCGGGTCTCATTGAAACTTGCGGCCTCGGCCAGTTACCTGCACAGCGAAGATGAGGAGACCTATCCCGAATATAACGGAGATGCCGAACCCACCAGTGGTAAATTCAGCAATCTGCATGACGGGACCTTAACCGCCAGCCTGCCCGTCAAGGCGACTCGGTATGTCACGGTAATACCCATGATTTCCTATGTCTTTCCCCTTTCGGACGATGCAAAGGACGAAATGAAGGGAAGGGGGATACAGGGTGAAAAACCGTCCGACCGCGACAGTTCCTTCCTTTACGGCGGTGTGACCCTGAGCTTCACCTTTTGATGAAGATCCGCCGGGAAGGGGGGTATGCCGGCGGAGATCATCCTTTTTAAAAAATATGCCTAAAAATGCTTGACCTGTCTATCGCTTTACAGTTTAGGATAGCTTTCTCTCCGGCCGGAAGAAATAGCGTCATGGAGGATGGAAAAGATGAAGGGAGCTGTAACGATAGCGGAATGGATAGACCGCTTCCGAGCGGTAGGGCTTGACGAACTGGCGATGCGGAAGTGGCACCGCCTCTTTGAAGAAGAGAACCCCGAAGGTCATCAGAGGTTCCTGGAATGGCTCGGCGCTTCGCCGGAGCAGATCGCTGATATCCGAAAAATGTAACCCGGAGTCAACCGCCCCGGTCCTCAGCCGGACCGGGGCGGAACCCTTGATGAGGGCCCATGTACCTGATTCGTGAACTTGCTGGAATTTTTGGCCTTTCCCGAAGCACCCTGCTTTACTATGACCGGGTCGGACTCCTTTCCCCTTCGGCACGATCCGAAAAGGGGTACCGTCTTTACTCCGATGCCGACCGGGATCGTTTGTCGGCGATCTGTTCCTTCCGAGAGGCTGGTTTAAGCCTGGAGGATATTCGGAAGATCATCTCTTCCCGGAAGAGCGACACGACGGAGATCCTTCTTCGGCGCCTTTCGGCTCTGAGCGGGGAGATCCAGGAGTTCCAGGCCAAGAGACGCATGCTGGCCGGCATGCTGAAAGCCCGTGCGCCGGGAGACATCCCTTCCTCCGTCGACAAGAACCTCTTCGTCGGGATGCTGAAGGCCGCTGGACTGGATGATGCGGCGATGCGGCGGTTTCACAGGGCCTTCGAAGAACGCGAGCCGGAGGCGCACCATGCCTTTCTTCTTTCCCTGGACCTTCCGGAAAAAGAGGTGCTCCGAATCCGCAGATGGGCCGCAGGCCTGTCCCGGGAAAGGCGGATGGGTTAGTTCAGCCCCCCTTCTCCCATCCCGTTAGACGTCTCCTTTCTCCCCGCTGTGAGAGATTTTCTTCCTGACGTGATGATTTCTCCCGCGTCTTCCTGATGGATTGATCCCCCTCTTTTTTTTTGAACTCCGACTAAGGCTTTGAGGCCGGTTACGCACAAACGGAAACGGCCACAGCCAAAGCTTCAGAACCTTCTCCCTTCCCGGGCGCTCGAGCCGCCAGGATGACTGTTTCGTCCCTCGTCCCTTTCGGGCAAGCATGACCAAGGCATCCGAGGCAAGATTGCGGCGCTTTTCCTAGGCCATATCTGAACGATGGCGCCATTTCTTCCTAGGCCAAAATTACGATATCTCTTAGTAAAAATAAGGTATTACCTGAATTGACAATCCCTGGAAGTTGTGTCTTTATTTTTTTTCATAATTAATATGGGGTTTCCGGTTCTGTCTTCTGTGCGGCGGAGGAGGGTCGGCGTTCTCCCGGGCAGGCGCTCCCGGGGAGAACGCTGTCGATCTGACTCTTCAACCGACAGCGGGACGCGGAGATCCCTCCAACCCGAGTTTTCACTAAGGAGGTTTTCCAAAATGCCAAAGGCTCGTCGTTCCCTGCTGTTCATGTTTCTGTTCTTCTTCGTCTGCTCCTCCCCTTTTCTCCTTTCCGCTTGTGAGAACAGGGCAAAGGAGGAGAAGCTGAATTTCACCACGGAGTACCAGGCTGTGTTTATGGCTAACGGTCAGGTTTTTTTCGGTAAGATCGAGAACGCAGGGGCGGCTTACCCGCTGCTGAAGGAGGTTTATTATATCGGCCGCCAGGCGGCTCCGGAAGAAAAGGAAGTGAGGAGCATCCTGATCAAGCGGGGCAGCGAATGGCACAAACCGGAGTATATGTACATCAACCGGCAGCACATTGCGGTGATTGAGCCCGTCTCGCCCGATTCCAGGGTGGCTCAGCTTATCAAGGAAGCGAAGACGGCGAAGCCAGCGGAAGCTCAGCAGCCATGAGGAGGAGAAAGTACCAGGCAACCGTTTCATGTTGAAGGTTATCCATTTTTGCACGTAAGGAGGGAGCCATGAAGGGTATGTTAAGGAAAAGGGGTGGGGCCTTAAGCCCGGTTTTGTTTCTTCTGCTATTCTGGCTGTGGATCATCTCCGGCCAGGCGGCCGCCGCAACGAACGCCACATGGTCGTTGGGTGGAGATGGTGTCTGGAACAATCCGGCCTATTGGGACATCGGGATGGTTCCTAACGGAAAATACAACGCTTTCATCATCGACGGCACATCCACTGTGACGAGCAACATCAATGTGGCTGTTGAAAACCTGACGCTTGCTTCGGGTAACGGACTTATCGTACAGGACGGGACGTCTTTTTCAATCTCAGGCGGGACAGGGATCGTCACCAACGACGGGACGATCAGGATCGCCGGAAACGGGACTGACACCAGGTTTTATGTCGGCAGCCCCAATGTGACCCTGACGGGTTTCGGCACCCTGATTCTCGATCCGGGCAATTCGGCTCAGCGAAGCCGGATCGGTTCCACCAACATCAACTATGTCCTCACCAACGACACGAACCATACCATCATGGGTGCCGGTTACATCGGGGAGGGCAACATGGGGCTCGTCAACCGGGGAACCATTGTGGCGAATAACACGGCCGGTCCCCTATACATCTTCCTGAACGCTGCGGGGGCTGTGAATGAAGGGACCCTCAAAGCGACGGGCGGCGCCGGCCTTCATCTCGTCGGCCGGACGTTCGACAATGCCACGGGTTTGATTCTCGCCGACGGAGCCGATTCCTATGTCGGTCTCAGGGAAGGCGCCGAAGTGAAGGGAGGAACCTTCACCACGACCAACGGCGGTGTGATCGCGACCCTCAACAGCGGAACGATTGACGGGATCACCCTTTCCTCCGGTTCCTCGTTTCAGGGCTGGGACGGCACCAACACCTATCTGCGAAAAACCATTACCAATTCCGGGACGATGACGATTGCCGGCAACGGGATCGATACCCGGTTCTACGTCAACAGCGCCGATGTGATCCTGACCGGTGCGGGAAAGCTGGTCCTCAATCCGGGCAATTCGGCGCAGCGAAGCCGGATCAGCTCCACCAACAGCAACTATGTCCTCACCAACGACACGAACCATACCATCATGGGTGCCGGTTACATCGGGGAGGGCAACATGGGGCTCGTCAACAGGGGAACCATTGTGGCGAATAGCACGGCCGGTCCCCTCTACATCTTGCTGAGCGCTGTGGATGCAGTAAATGAAGGAACCCTCAAGGCAACAGATGGAGCCGGTCTTCATCTCGTCGGCCGGGCGTTCGACAATGCCACCGGTTTGATCCTTGCCGACGGTGCCGGTTCCTATGTCGGTCTCAGGGAAGGTGCCGAAGTGGAGGGGGGAACCTTCACCACGACCAACGGCGGCGTGATCGCGACCCTCAACAGCGGAACGATTGACGGAATCGCCCTTTCCTCCGGTTCCTCGTTTCAGGGCTGGGACGGCACCAACACCTATCTGCAAAACACTCTTACCAATTCCGGGACGATGACGATTGTCGGCAACGGCAGTGATACCCGTTTCTATGTCGACAGCGCCGGTGTGACCCTGACCGGTTCGGGGACGTTGGTTATGAATCCGGGCAATTCGGCACAGCGGAGCCGGATCAGTTCCACCAACGGCAATTTCGTTCTCACCAACGATACGGATCATACGATCCTGGGCTCCGGCTGGGTCGGCGAGAACAACATGGGACTCGTCAACAAGGGGACCATTGCGGCGACCAATGCCGGCGCCCCTCTGTACATCGATGTGAACAGCAGGGATGCCGTAAATGAAGGGACCTTCAAGGCGACGGCCGGTGCCGGCCTTCATCTCATGAACGGCTACTTCGACAATACCAAGGGGCTCATCCTTGCAGAGGGGAGCGGCTCTTATGTCGGCCTTGTGGACGGCGCCATGGTGAAGGGGGGCACCTTCACCACGACCGGCGGCGGTGTGATCGCGACCCTCAACAGCGGAACGATTGACGGAATCGCCCTTTCCTCCGGTTCCTCGTTCCAGGGATCGGACGGCACCAATACCTACCTGCGGAACACCCTTACCAATTCCGGGACGATGACGATTGCCGGCAACGGGAGCAATACCCTCTTCACCCTGAACAGCGCCAGTGTGACCCTGACCGGTTCGGGGACGCTGGTCATGAATCCGGGCAATTCGGCTCAACGGAGCCGGATCAGCTCTTCCGACGGCAATTTCGTTCTCACCAACGATACGGATCATACAATCCAGGGCTCCGGCTGGATCGGCCAGAACAACATGGGCATCGTCAACAAGGGGACCATTGCGGCGACCAATGCCGGCGCCCCTCTGTACATCGATGTGAACAGCAGGGATGCCGTAAATGAAGGGACCTTCAAGGCGACGGCCGGTGCCGGCCTTCATCTCATGAACGGCTACTTCGACAATACCAAGGGGCTCATCCTTGCAGAGGGGAGCGGCTCTTATGTCGGCCTTGTGGACGGCGCCATGGTGAAGGGGGGCACCTTCACCACGACCGGCGGCGGTGTGATCGCGACCCTCAACAGCGGAACGATTGACGGGATCGCCCTTTCCTCCGGTTCCTCGTTCCAGGGATCGGACGGCACCAATACCTACCTGCGGAACACTCTTACCAATTCCGGGACGATGACGATTGCCGGCAACGGGAGCGACACCCTCTTCACCCTGAACAGCGCCAGTGTGACCCTGACCGGTTCGGGGACGCTGGTCATGAATCCGGGCAACACGGCTCAACGGAGCCGGATCAGCTCTTCCGACGGCAATTTTGTTCTCACCAACGATACGGATCATACAATCCAGGGCTCCGGCTGGATCGGCCAGAACAACATGGGCGTCGTCAACAAGGGGACCATTGTGGCCAACAATGCCGGCGCCTCTCTGTACATCAATCCCAACGCCAAGTTGCTTGACAACCGGGGAACCCTCCGCGCCGAAAGCGGTGCGACGCTGGCTGTATTGGATGGATTGAAAAACTACGGGAGCAGCACGCTGACCGGCGGCACGTACTACGCGGCCGGCACCATCAAACTTCCCATTGCTACGGCGGGTATCGTAACCAACGCAGCGACAATCGTGATGGATGGGCCGACATCCGCCGTTCTCCGCTATGCCGACAATACCGATGCCCTGAAGGGCTTTGCAACCAATGCGGCGGCCGGGGACTTCACCATCAAGAACGGGCGGGATTTCACCACGGCCGGAGCGTTCAGCAATGCCGGGCAGATGAGCTTCGGAACGGGCAGCGATTTCCAGGTCGGCGCCGCGGGCAGCCTGCAGGATTACACCCAGAGCGCCGGGATCACGACGGTTGATGGCACGCTTTCAGCGAGCAGCGTGGCGATCAATGGCGGGATCCTGAAGGGAACGGGAAGCATTACGGCAAGCGTAATCAATAGCGGAGGTACCGTTGCTCCCGGAAACTCCCCCGGGACCCTGACCATTCATGGAAGTTATGAGCAATCGGAGTATGGAACCCTGGCGATTCAGCTTCTCAATTCAGGTCCTGGCAATTACTCTCTCCTTGACGTGAACGGCTCGGCAAGTCTGGGCGGCGCTCTTGCGATTTATGTCCTGTCGAATGCGATGATTTCTGACGGCGACACCTTCACGGTTCTGACCTCATCGGGAATTCTAGGCGATTTTGCCTCCATCTCCGACAACTCGGCATTCATTGATTTTACATGGAGTATCTATGACGGCAAGGATGTGATCCTGACCGCCCACGGAAACGCCGTACCCATTCCGGCGGCTTTCTGGTTCCTGGGATCCGGGATTGTCGCCGTCCTCGGAATAAGAAAGAGGATGGGATGTTAATCCTGTAAGAGGGGAATTAAAAGCAGGGGGCGACTCGGAATGGAGCGCCCCCTTTTTTTATATCTGCGCACCGCATCAATCCCTCATCGGGCACGTGCCGGCCTTGAGCACTTCGATTCGGGCAAGGGACCTCTGAACAGAACGGAGCGCATGGCAATGCCGTCCGCAGGAGGGTGGCGCACCCGGGACCGGCGGTTTTTTCTCGTTCAGGGCCAGCCTTATTCCGTGTCGGGGATATTCCTTTGACCCGGTACCGGAGCCATAGAGAACCATGGAAGGACTCAGCGGGGATGATTTTTTTATCTTTACATGAGAAGCCATTAAAGTTTTAACGCGCCGGGCCGATAAGGGATATAAAAACCGGCAACAGTGTGCAACGAGGTTGCAGCCGGGACCTCGTCGCACGGAAGAGACGATCCTCTGACCAGAACCGCGGAGAAGATCCCCGAATCAGTCAATCGGCGGGTTGAACTTGTCCTTTGCCGACAAAGTGATTTTCCCCGTATGCTTTTTGCTTGCCTGTATGTAAAAAGATCTTCCGATTCCAGAGCAAAGGTGGCGGTAAAAAGGCCGTCTGTGCGGTCCAAAGAGGAGCCGATGCGGGTGCCGTCAAGGGGCGCTTTGATATGGAATTGGACGAGTGGAATCATGAAGCTGCACAACACACAGGACTGAACAACCCGGGAACAAAAAATCGATGAAGAGATTGAGGCCGATTCCCAAAAACATCTGGCCGGATCACAAACGATTGCTCTGTTATGGCCTCATCGTTACGGCCCTGTTTTCCCTCCTCTACCTCCTGGATCCCCCTTTTCTCCGCTTTCTTGAACTGCGGTTTTACGATGCGGTCCTCCGTGAAAACCCGGTTGACAAACCTTCTGCGGATATTGTGATTGTCGATATCGATGAACGCAGCCTCCAAGAGTTCGGGCAGTGGCCCTGGCCCCGTCATCGTGTTGCGCGCCTGTTCAGAGAGATCAACGCGCAGGGCCCTTCCGCCGTCGGGGTTGATCTTCTGTTTGCCGAACCGGACCGGACATCATTAGCCTCTGTTCTTCAGGATATCAAGGCGACATACGGAGCCTTTCCCCGCATGGACCATGTCCAGCCCGCGGTCATGGACAACGACACCCTGCTGGCGGAAACCCTTCATTCCGGTCCTTTTGTCCTTGCAAGGAAATTTTTATTTCAGAATGAAGCCGTCAGCTCAAGAGAATGTGTGTCTCATCCGATTTCCGTTGCTCTGCTTGGAGATGCGGACATCCAGCCGGAAAACCGGCCCTTTTACAAGGCCTCCGGGGCCGTCTGCAATCTGCCGATTTTTGATGCCGCCGCTTCGTCAGTTGGTTTTATCAATGCCTCCTTCGACATCGACGGGCTGATGCGTCGCATTCCCTTGATGATGCGGTGCGAATCCGGCTCTTCCGGTGAGGAGTATTTCCCCAGTCTCGTCCTGGCTGCCATCGTGAAGCACATGAAGCTTCGTCAGGTGTTTGTAAAATTGACTTCCACGGGAACGCCCTGTGAAATTCTCCTGGGAGACAGGGCAATTCCCGTGGATGGGCGCGGCAACATGCTGATCCATTTTCGGGAACAGGAAAAGGTCTGCCCTCATGTTTCCGCCTCGGACCTGCTGTCCGGTCGCCCAACGGACATCTCTCTGAAGGGGAAGATCGTCTTTGTAGGCACATCCGCCACCGGCCTTGGAGAGCGAACCATCACGCCCGTCCATTCGTATCTCCCGGGTGTGGAAATCCACGCCACTGCGGCCCAGAACATTCTCCAGTCGTGCTTCATCAAAAGCCCTCCCTGGATTTCCGGCCTCGAATTTTTTGTCATTCTCCTGGCCGGGGTCCTGTCGACGGTCCTCTTTGCGAAAACCAGCGCGAGGGGAAGTCTTCTCTTCGCCTTTGCCGCCCTGATCGGATTGAGCGCTCTTTCGTGTTTCGCCTTTCGCATCGACGGCATTGTCGTGTCTCCTCTCGTCCCCCTGCTGACGGTTGCAGCCAATTTTTCTCTTCTTAATCTCTCAAAGTTCTGGCAGGCTGAACGGAGCCTGCGCCGGAGTGAAAATCGGTATCGCTCCATTTTTAATAACGCCCTCGAAGGAATCTGCCAGATTGCTCCGGATGGTCGCATGGTAGCGGCAAACCCGGCTCTCGCGCAGATGATGGGATTTCAAACGCCGGGGGATTTTCTGGCCGCTGTTCCGGATGTCTCTTCGATTCGCCTGGTCCATCCCGATGATGGGCGGAAGATTCTCGAATCGCTTCTGAAAGATGTCGAAATCAGGGGCTTCGAGACGGAGGTTTATACGGGAAAAGGAACAAAAATCTGGGTGTCCATCAACGCGGGGACGGCGAAAAACAGCGGAGAACTCACCTGCTATGATGCTTCGATTGAAGATATTACCGAGAGAAGGAGATGGGAGGAAACCCTGCGGGAATCCCGGCAAAGGCTTCTGGATATCATAGAATTCCTGCCCGATGCGACTCTGGTCGTCGACAGGAGCGGCCGGGTGATTGCCTGGAACCGGGCGATGGAATTCATGACCGGGATTGGAAAAGAGGATATGCTCGGCAAGGGGGATCGGGAATATTCTCTGCCTTTTTACGGAGACCGGAGACCGATCCTGATCGATCTCGCCCTTTCGCAGGATGAAGAGATAGCGGTGCACTATACGGCCATCCAGCGGAAAGGGGATATCATCTTCGGCGAAGCCTACGCTCCGAACCTCCCTCCCGGCGATGTTCACATATCCGCTACGGCCTCGGTGCTGCGGGATTCTCAGGGTTGCGTCATAGCCGCCATTGAATGCATCCGAAACAATACGGAACGTACGCGGATGGAGGAGCGGCTGAGAAGGGCGGAGAAAATGGAATTTCTGGGCACAATGGCGGGTGGAGTGGCTCACGACCTGAACAATGTCCTTGGCGTACTGGTCGGTTATGCCGAGATGATGATGCTGGAGATTCCGGAGGGAAATCCTCTGAGGCGTTATGCCGTCAATATTCATCAGTCCGGTGTCCGCGGCGCTGCGATGATCCAGGACCTGCTGACCCTGGCCAGAAGGGGGGTCTCGGTATCCGAAGTCTTCAATCTGCGCGATCTGGCATCCGTGTATTTCAATAGCCCCGATTTTGCCGGGCTGAGGCAGGACCATCCCCAGGTATCCTTTCGGACGGATATATCCAGTGACCTGATGAATGTGAAGGGATCGCCCACCCACCTGTCGAAGGCACTGATGAACCTGGTTCCGAACGCTGCCGAGGCGATTTCGGGGCAGGGAGAAGTTGTTGTAAAAATGGAGAATTGTTATCTTGAGACACCGGTCAAAGGGTACAGCGAGGTGAAGGAGGGGGATTATGTCGCCCTGTCTGTATCCGACACCGGCCAGGGGATTGCGCCTGGGGATCTGGAGCGGATTTTCGAGCCGTTCTACACGAAAAAAGCCATGGGCAAAAGCGGGACAGGCCTGGGATTGGCCATTGTCTGGAGCACCGTCGAGGATCACGGGGGATACATCGAGGTGACGAGCCAGGAGGGGCTGGGAAGCGTTTTCAGCCTCTATTTTCCGGCAACGCGGGAGGGGCTGGCGCAGAATCGGGGACAGATGTCCCTCAACCAGTATATGGGTTCAGGAGAAACCCTCCTGGTGGTCGATGATAACGAAGGCCAAAGACACCTGGCGGCGAGTATATTGGCCAAACTACGCTATAACGTAGTAACCGCTTCCGGCGGTGAGGAGGCAATTTCCTACCTGACGTCCCAGAAGGCGGATCTGCTGCTCCTGGATATGATCATGGACCCGGGAATCGACGGCCTGGAGACCTACCGGCGAATCCTTGAAATTCACCCCCATCAGAAGGCGCTCATTCTCAGTGGATATTCCGAGACTGAGAAGGTGAAAAAAGTCCTGGAACTCGGGGCCGGGGGATTTCTTCGAAAACCTTATTCCCTTGAAGGGCTTGGTCTGGCGATTAAGGAGGAGCTGTCCAGGCCAACAGGGTCGGCTGCTGTCGGTCCAACAGCACGGTCAGCAGAATGAGAAGCGCCTTCCGTGTGGCGGATTTCCAATTCGGGTCAAAGGAAAGGCTGTAATCGTCCCATCCTGAAACGATGTTCGTGAAAAAAGTTGCCGCTCCCGCCATCCCGGCTTAATGGGTTCTGCGCATAACTGACGCGAAATATTTCCGCAAATCAATTCCTTATTAATTCTTCAAATACCCTCATAACATTCAGAAGCGACAGATCGATTTCATTCTTGAAGTTGCTGATACGCCCTCCGCTCCAAAGATCCCTTCCGAGAAAAGGCCATTCGTCATAGTTATTTTTAAAGGAAAAGAAGGAATATGCTTGACATTATGCGCGAGAAAGCATATGCCCAACGGCACATATATTAAAGACCGCATATGCTATGCGCTGCATGGACGATTCAGCCTTTTTTCCCAAACGAGAGTGATGAAGGAAGGTATGCCGTCAAATCGGCGAAACGGGACACTTCCTGTCGTCGTCCAGGAGAACGGCGGATGCCAGGGGTAAAGGGGTGTGTGAAATCGTCGGTCAGGTTCAGCGATGTAAAGAAATCTGCAGGGGAGGAGAGTGTGACCGGTCATTTTAATCAAAGCAATTCATTGTCCATCCTTAACGAAGCAGCGGATGTTCTCCGCTGTCATTATGGAGCCGCCATGGAATCTCTCTTTGTTGAGAGGCTGGTGGTCGGCGTTTTTTTTACGGGCGTAAAACTCTCCAACGGTTCCGGAGGGGTTGCCTACACGCCGCCCGAAACGGTGGCGGATGCAGGCCGGCAGATTCTGCGGGAAGATTTCCCTCCCATTTCCGGGATGCCTGTACAGGACGTTTTGTCCGGTACCCTGTCAAGTCCCTTTGCCCATATCCTTCGGCTGGCGGCGATCAATGCCCTCTCCGTGCCCCTTTTCCGGGAGGAACGATATGTTCTGGCGGAGAACACGGACCTCTCGGATGTCTCGCATCTTTTTGCCGGGCGGCGGATCTGCATGGTGGGGGCGATCATTCCACTCCTGAAACGCCTGAAGAAACTGGGGGCCGGGAAAATTCAAGTCATTGATTACAAAAAGGAAAGTCGGAGCGAAGTCGAATCGGCCTGTGGGGAATTTGTTTCTCCGGAGCATACGGCGAAAACCCTGGCGCAGTGCGAGACGGCCGTTTTTACCGGGGCGACCGTCGCCAACGGTACGATTGAGTCTCTCCTCCAGCTTGTTCCGCGAGAGGCCGTCGTGGCCGTTGCGGGACCAACGGCGGGCTTTGTCCCGGGGCCCCTCTTCCGGCGCAGGGTGGCCCTGGTCGGAACCGCCATCGTGACGGACAGCGATGCGGCTTTGGAGATCATTGCCGAGGGAGGCGGCGCCTATCGGCTTTTCGGCCGCTGCTTCAAAAAGATCAATGTGCTCAACGAGGAACGGATCGAACAATTAACGAGGAGAGACAATGACCGAAGAGCAACAGGCTAGGGATCAGTACGCCATACTGCTGGAAGAGGCGGGACGCTTTCATGGAGACATCTGCGGCGGCATTCAGATCGGAACGAGGATGACCATGAGTGCCCTGCGAAAACTGGGCATTGCGGATCCCAAGGGGGCGGATGGGAAAAAATTGATGGTCTTTGTGGAAATCGATCGCTGCGCGACGGATGCGATCATGGCCTTGACCGGATGCAGACCGGGAAAAAGAACCATGAAGGTCCTCGATTACGGGAAGATGGCGGCAACCTTTGTAAATCTGGAAACGGAAAAAGCGGTGCGGGTGACAGTCAAACACAAAAGAGAGGACGGCGAAGACGGCGGAAGTGAAACCGACTTCGGAGGCCTCAGCGAAGAGAAGCTTTTGTCCGTCACCGAGGTCGAAGTCCCTCTGCGTTCCGAAGACATGCCCGGCAAGCCCGTCCGCCGCTGTCGGTGCGCCCTTTGCGGGGAAGATGTTCTCGATGGGCGGGAGATGAACGGTGAGGGGGCAACGCTCTGCAGGCCATGCTTTGAGAAAAAGAAGTATTATTGCGTAAAGACGGAAGGTTGAGCGGGTAAGAGGCGATGCGCACGTGCTCTTCAGGTATGGAAGCGGGGCGATCGAACTGCGGGGAGACGAACTCTGTTCCAACAATGACGGATCGGCAAATCCGCACCTGCAAGGGAATGCTCCTGTCCCTTGTTTTTCATGCCTTTTGCGTCGCGGTGATCCTGTTTTCCGGGAACCTGTCCGCTCAATATTCCGAGACCCCAAGAGTTTTCCTGACTTTGGAGCCGCCGGGCGGGAGTCTGGAAGAAAGCCGCCAGGAAACGGCGGCCGGAAAAAAGACTCAGAGCCTTCCGATCCGAGAGAAACTCTCCCGGCAGAGCCCGATCCGCAAGGCACGTTCATCTGATCCCGCTCCGGCAGTGGACAGGGCCTCCGTTGAACCGGCGAAGGATGCCGTTCCCCTGCTTGACAAGACGCCGGTTGAGACGGCCGCTCCGCTAAAGGCTGTTGGTTCCGGCGCCCATGAGGAAAGCGTTGCATCTGTTGCAGGCGCCGGAATCGGAGCGGGAAGCAGCAGTCGCATGAGGAACGGTGCAGACGGCAGTGAGGGAGCGGGAAAGGGCCGCGAATCCAGGGAGGGGCTGAAGAGCCGCTATTTGCGGGAACACTTTGCCTATATCCGCGACCTTATATTGAAAAATCTCACGTATCCCCCGATGGCCAGGAAGAACGGCTGGCAGGGAAAAGTGAAAGTGTCATTCATGATCCGGGAGGATGGAAAGGTGGAGACCATAAGGATTGTTGAAAGTTCGGGATACGTCGTGTTGGACAGGAACGTCGTGGAGACGATTCGTGAGGTCCAGCCCTTTCCGAAGCCGCCTGTGCGGGCGGAACTCGTCATTCCCGTCACCTACGCTCTGAAGACATGAACCATCAGACGGCAGATCCTCGATCTATGAAACGCAATCTTCTTTTTCCGATGCTGTCGCTTCTTCTCGTTCTTACGGTGGCCTTTTCGCTGACCCTTGGCAAATATCCTATTATGCTTAATGATATCGGAAACTTCTTCCTTATGAAAATGTTCGGTGCGGGCAGCATGGACCCTGAACGATACAGTCTTCTGGAGAGCCTGCTCCTCGAGATTCGGATGCCCCGGATTATCGCGGCCATCCTCATCGGTGCTTCGCTTGCCGTAGCGGGGACCGCCTTTCAGGCCATGTTTGTCAATCCCCTCGTGTCGCCCTCCCTTCTTGGCGTTCTGGCAGGGGCCTCATTCGGCGCAGCGTTTGGAATGGTTTTTTTCAAAAACTGGATTGCCGTGCAGATCCTGACGTTTCTTTTCGGTTTTCTTGCCGTCCTGTTCTCCGTGGGCATTGCCCGGATCCACAAAGGCAATACCATCCTTCTTCTCGTGCTCGGCGGCGTCATCAGCAGTGCGCTTTTCACTTCCCTTTTATCCGTCATCAAATATATCGCCGATCCCTACAACCAGCTGCCCGCCATCACCCAGTGGCTCATGGGCGGTTTGTCCCTCGTGGATGGTAAAAGCCTGCTGGCTGCCGGGATTCCTCAAACGGCGAGCATCGCGCTCGTCATCCTGTTTTCCGGGTATCTCAATGCCCTGAGCATGGGGGATGAAGAGGCGCGGTCGCTGGGCATTCCTGTCGAGGGGATCCGTCTGGCCCTCATCTTTCTGGCGACGCTGATGAGTGCGCTGACCGTCGTGCTGGCGGGAATGATCGGCTGGGTGGGGCTCATCATTCCCCATATAGCCCGGATGCTGGTGGGGCCCGACAATAAGATCCTTGTTCCGGCAAGCGCCCTCATCGGGGCCATTTATCTGATTGTCGTCGATGACATTTCGCGGATGATCTTCACGGTGGAGATCCCCATCGGAATTACCACCGCTCTGATCGGCATCCCCTTTTTCGTAATCATTTTGAGGAAGGCAAAAAAAGGATGGAACTGAAATCCCTGATCGAAGTGGAACATATTTCTTTCGGCTATACCCGGGAGATCGTGCTCAGTGACGTCAGTTTCGCCATCGGTGAAGGTGAAATCGTGACCCTGCTGGGGCCGAACGGTTGCGGGAAAAGCACCCTGATCAAGATCATGCTCGGTCTTCTCCGTCCCGCCAATGGCGATGTTTTCCTTAACGGCCGAAATATCGGACAGATAGGTTCAAGAGCACTTGCCAGAAAAATCGCTTATGTCCCGCAGATCCACAGGAGTTCCTTTCCCTATACCGTGATGGATGTGGTGCTCATGGGGAGGATTCCCTACAAGCCGTTCTTCTTTCGCTATTCGAAGACCGACCAGCGGATCGCAGGCGATGCCCTTGAGAGGCTTTCCATTTCACATCTTGCGGACAGGGCGTACACGGAAATCAGCGGCGGCGAGAGGCAGTTGACCCTCATTGCACGGGCCCTTGCCCAGGGGGCAAAGACCTTCATCATGGACGAACCGGCCAGTGGTCTCGATTACGGGAACCAGCTGCGGCTCCTCGATCAGATCATCAAATTGTCCCGGGAAGGATACACCTTTATCAAATCGACGCACTCTCCCGAACACGCCCTCTGGATCGCGGACCGTGCCATTCTGATCAAGAACGGCGCCATCGCAGCGGACGGAAAATGCGACGAGATCATCAGTTCCGAGAATCTCTTTTCCCTTTATAACGCCAGGGTCAACGTGCTGAAGCTCACAGGATCCCTGCGGGTATGCGTTCCCCAGACCATCTGCGGCTGTGCGGGGTTCGGCCATTCTCCAAGGGTGCTGGACGATTCGGACAGCCCACTTCCCTGTGCGGTCATTCAAGGGGCATGAGGCGATCCGGGCGCAGGCGGTTTGGACATGTCGATTTTATGAACCAGCTATTAAAACGTTAAGCCATCAGGAAAGAGGACAAGAATGGAATGGCTGAAAGAAGCAGTGGATTACGGAATTATCTGGTTCCTTGTTTTCTTGAGCTTGATCTCTGTGGGGATCGCCATCGAACGGCACCTTCTCTACAGAAAGATTCAGCTTGAGAAGTTTACGGACCGGAAAACCCTCGAAATGGAGCTGACCCGGAAGCTGCACCTCATCGCGACGATCGGCAGCAATGCCCCCTATATCGGTCTGCTCGGGACCGTCTGTGGGATTATGCTGACCTTTTACACTCTGGGCAGGGATGGATTTCTGGATACGGGGAAAATCATGGTCGGCCTCGCCCTGGCCCTGAAGGCGACCGCTGTGGGGCTTTGCGTGGCGATTCCCTCCGTGGTTCTTTACAACCTGCTCCTGCGCCGGGTCAAGGTTCTTCTGATGAACTGGGAGATTCAACATGGAAGAGAAGGAGTTTGACTACATCAACGTCATTCCCCTGGTGGATGTGATGCTGGTCCTGCTGACGATCGTTCTGACCACCTCGACCTTCATCGCCACCGGAGGCATTCCGGTGAGCCTTCCCAAGGCATCCCAGAACCGGATGGAGACGCTGAAGGTTCGCACCGTAGAAATCGACCGAAACGGTCAAATCTATTTTTCCGGTCAATCGGTCACCCTTGAAGCGCTGGCGGATGGCATCCGGTCGCTGGACCGCGGCAGCCCCTTTATGATCCGGGCGGACCGGGACATCCCGCTGCAGAATTTTGTGGATGTCCTGGATGTCGTGAAAAATTCAGGATTTCGGCAGGTAAGCCTCCAGACGGAGACAATAAAATAAAGGAGTTCACAGCATGGACATTCTGGAGAATATTCTCAAAACCGTCAAGGAAGATGCACCGGTCCAGGAGGTGAGAAGAGGGCTCTCCTGGACCGCCGTGGTGAGCAGGCGCTGCGGTCTGGCCTCGACCATGGCGCAGGGGGGCTGCAGCCACGAGGATGGAGGGGGACTGGAGGGCAATCTTACGGAGATGAGCGCCCTCGGCCTGGCGCGCTACGGTCTCAGCGGCGGCATGGCAAGGGCATCCCTGGGACTAGCCGTCATCAATTCCCTCATCGATGTGGACCCGAACCGATATTCCGATGTCGAGGGGCTGAAACTGGTCAAGGATCTGGGCAAGGGGAAGAATATCTCCGTCATCGGTCATTTCCCCTATCTCGATGCGCTGGCCAGAGAGGCCAAAAATCTCTGGATCATAGAAAAGCGGCCCAGGGTGGGAGATTATCCGGAAGAGAGCGGAAATGATCTTATCCCGCAGTCGGACATCGTCGTCATCTCCAGTACGACCCTCATCAACGATACCCTCCCCGGCATTCTCAAGCTCTGCAGAACAGGGAGCGTCAAGATGCTTCTCGGGCCATCGACGCCCCTCTCCGAGGTGCTCTTCGATTACGGCATCGACATGCTCGCCGGGAGCGTGGTGACGGAAAAGGACGTCGTGCTGAAATCGGTGAGCGAAGGGGCTTCTTTTCTTCAGCTCAAGAAGAATGGCGGCGTTCGCTTTGTGAGCATCATCAGGGATTACGACGATATCGTCCGGAGGCTTGCGGGAGCGGAATGAGGAGAGGAGAACCTCCAGGAGCAGGGGGAATTCTTTTGAAAAGGGCAATTTCTGCGGCAGGACGGTACAGACAATATAACTTGAAGGAGGTTCAATCAATGAAAAACAGGAGGATTCTTTTTATGTTGGGTATTTTGTTAACCGTATTATTCGGCGCCGGTATCGGTAATATCCCCCTTTATGCCGGGGATCACAAAATCATCACCGACATGTGCGACAAAAAGGTCGAGGTGCCGGTCGAGCCGAAGAGAATCGTCTGCATGCACTGCGTGTCTCCGGAAAAGATCATGACCCTCGGCGGGGGCAATTCCATACTCCTGATGGCACAGCAATCACCTTGGGCCTACCGGCTCTATCCGGAGATCAAAAAAGCTCAATCCAATAAGGGCGTCACGCCGGAGCAGCTGCGGGATATGAACGTTGATTTCGTACTCTATACCCCCGGGATGACGAAAGAGTCACCCTATAGCAAGGCCGGTTTGAAAACGGTCTGTACCTTCAACGCCGACACTAGACCCGGGAGCCTCGATGAATATCGGCAGAACTTTAAACGGCAGATATCCTTTTTCGGCGCTCTTCTTGGACCGGACGCGAAAGCGAGGGCGGATCAATATAACCGCTATTTCGACCGGAAGGTCCAGCAGATCCTCTCCATCACCTCAAAGACCGAAAAGAAAAACAGGCCCAGGGTTTATTACGGCGGTCTGCACGGCAGCCCCCTGGGCAGCCAGGGAAACGGCAGCGTGATGCACTGGAACACCGAGGTCGCCGGCGGCAATTACCTGCCGGCGGCGCTGGATGACAACCATGCCACGGCGACCCTGCAGCAGGTGCTGTTGTGGGATCCGGATATTATCCTCCTGAGCGGCTATTTTGATCCCTCGGATGATCTGAAGAAGAATCCGGACTGGGCTTCGCTGAAAGCCGTCAAAAGCGGGAAGGTTTATCATCTCCCCCGGGGGATCTACACCTGGGATCATGCCAGCGGCGAGGGCGTGCTCCTGATGATCCATCTGGCCAAGATCTTTTACCCCGAACAATTTCAGGACTGGGACATGATTCAAGAAATGAAGGCCTTCTATTCCGAGGTGTACGGCAAGGCGGTAACGGATCAGGATGCGGAAAGGATCCTGAACTGCCTGCCCCCGCTCTCGAAGGAAGAAGCTTCGGTAAAGGCGGGTGAAGCGGTTCCGGGAACAGCTCCGGAGCAGGGTTAATGCCCCTTGTTGCTTTGGAAGGGAAATCAGTCCATGGCGGAAGAGGAGAAGCGGCGGATCATTCGATGGAAAACAACAACTCTTCTACAATCCAGGGAAAGAATCAAGCGAAGCCCGACTGGATAGACAGGCAGAATTTCTGGAATGGACGGGCTCGGGAGTTTTCGGAGCATGCCGCCTCCACGGGATATCCTGCGGCTTTTCTCCGGATTATGAAACCCCGTAAAAGCTGGACAGTGCTTGATATGGCCTGCGGCGGCGGGACGCTTGCGATCCCCCTTGCCCGAAAGGTGAAAGCCATTACCGCCGTCGATTTTTCGGAGCGCATGCTGGAGATCGTTGAGCAGCGGTGTTGCACAGGCGGCATTGCGAATGTGAAGACCCTCCTGGGACGGTGGGAGGACGATTGGGACCGCCTGGGGATAGGCGTTCACGATGTGGCCATCGCCTCCCGGTCGCTTCTCAGCGAAGATGACGGCGGCTCCATAGCCAAACTGGACAGAATTGCAGAAAAGGCCGTCTATATCTCCACGCAGGTCGGTGACGGTCCCTTCGACAGGAAGCTGCTGGAGTCGGTGGGAAGGGAGTTCAAACAAAGGCCGGATTATATCTTCTATGTCAACCTTCTCTATGAGATGGGGATTCGGGCGAACGTCACCTTCATCTCCGAGTCGAACCCCAATTCCTGGGAAAGCCCTGAAGAGGCGTTTGAAGATCAGCGGTGGATGCTTCAAGGAATGACCGATGAAGAGGAAGAGAAACTCCGGACATACCTGGGGCAGTGCCTGGTTCGAGTCAAGGGGCGCTGGCGGTTGCCTTATTCAAGGAATTATTGCTGGGCGGTTCTGTATTGGACGAAAAACGGAAGGGGCAAAGGATGAGAGGACGGACGGCAACAGTGCAGGGCATGTGGAACCGGTTTTTTTGGGCACTGACCTTTTTGCTTCTGGCGGTCCTGGGCTCTGCAGGGTCTTCGCAGGGCAGGGAAATTACCGACATGTTCGGGAAGAAGGTGTCCGTACGCGATGTCCCGCGGAAGGTTTACAGCACCTCTCCACCGGTCACCTACATGCTCTATGCCCTTGACCCCGCCATGCTGGCCGGCCTCAATTTTCCGGTCCGGCCGTGGGAGAAGCGCTACCTTCGGAAAAACATGCAAAGTCTGCCGGTTCTGGGGGGGTGGTTCGGACAGGGAGCGATACCGAATCTGGAGATGATCCTGAAAATCAATCCCGAGATCGTCGTGACTTCCTCACAAGATTCCGCCATGAAGACCAAGGTGGATGAGGGGATGAAGCGGATGCCCATGCCCGTCATTTCCGTTTCCCTGAATTCGCTGGCGGATTATCCCGGTGCCTTTTCCTATCTCGGCGGGGTTCTCGGCCGCCGGGCGCGGGGGGAAGAGCTGGCTGCCTATACCCGCAAAGTGCTCGCACAGATGTCCGCCCTGGCGGCCTCGATTCCACCTGGAAAGAGGGTTTCCGTGTACTATGCCGAAGGAGTCGACGGACTGAGCACGGAGTGCGATTCCTCGCCGCATGCGGAGCTTATTCCTCTGGTTGGAGGGCGGAATGTCCACCGCTGCCGGTCCTCTAATCCCATGGGGATGGAAAAGGTCGGGTTCGAACAGGTCCTGCTCTCCAATCCGGAGGTGATCCTGGTCATGGAGGACGTCTTCTACAGGAAGATCTTTTCGGATCCTCTGTGGCAGCGGATCAAGGCCGTACGGAACAAACGGGTCTATCTCATTCCCAGGGAACCTTTCAACTGGTTCGACCGGCCGCCGTCCTTCATGCGGCTTCTGGGGGCCAAGTGGGTGGCGGGCTGTTTGTACCCGACCATCTACAGAGCGGACATGGTCAAGGAAACGCAGGATTTTTTCAGGGTTTTTCTTCAGGTCAACCTCACGCCGCAGGAGGTTCGAGCCTTGATTCATCGGCAACAATAATCAACAAAGAAGAAAGGAGATGAAGATTCACGGGGTGCACTGCCTGCTGTCCGCCTGGACCCGCCTGCAAAAACGGGAATACGGGGCTTGCGCCGCCATGCAGGCAGGTCAGGGAGTTGGAGAGCCGTTTTGGATATGGGGTGTCCGGGACTTCAAATAAAATCATGAAAGGAGGATGTTGCAGTGGTTGGAGCAAGACATTTATGGTTAATGATTGCGTCTTTGTTTATTCCTATTTTTTTAACGGTTCCTTTTGCCTACTCGGGAGCTTCCGACAGTGGATTTCAGCCCTTTGATCTGGGGGAGGTGGTGGTTTCCGCCGATCGGGAAAGGGAAAAAAATATCGCCATTACAAACGAGATCACGGCGGACGATATCAAGGCGACCAACAGCCATACGGTTGCCGAAGCCCTGTCGAGAGCCCCGGGCGTCCGGGTGACGACAGGAGCAAAGAATCAGGCCACCGTATCGATTCACGGTTTCGATCAGAGCCAGATCCTTTTTATGATTGACGGAGTTCCTTATTATGAGACCAAATTCGGCATCCTCGATCTGAACAGCATCAGTACGGATAACATCGCCAGGATCGAGATCATCAAGGGAGCGCCTTCCGTCCTTTACGGTGCCAACACGATGGGGGGCGTCGTCAACATCATCACAAAAAAACCGACGGAAAAACCCTTCACCAGCGCCTCGTTCGAAGTGTCGGGAAACGACACCTACCGGGCCTCCGCTTCTCACGGCATGAAGGTGGGCATGTTCCATTACTGGCTTAATTATATGTATGAAAAATCGGGCGGCTGGGATCTGTCGGACGACTATCCTGTAAAAGAGGGGACATTGACGGATTTTCACGAGTTTCCCTATAATAAAACAACGTCTGCAAAGGTTTTCGAAGACGGCGGCAAACGCTATAATTCCGATTATGAAACTCAGAATCTAAGCGGCCGCTTCGGAATCGAACCGAACAAGGATTCTCAATACTACATGACCCTCTTCTACCGGACGAAGGAGAAGGGGGTGCCGTCCAATACGGAAGGCAACCAGGTATGGGCCCGCCCCGTTTTCTCTCAGTTTTACGCGAGCTATATCCCCGACTACGATGAATGGGGGGTCGATCTGGATGGCCGCCAGCGCCTGTCCGATAAGCTGGTGCTCAAAGGGAAGCTTTTTTATCACAGGCATAAAGACAGCCTTTATGCCTATGAAGACCCGTCGCTTGACGATGTGCTGGCCAAGAGCCATTATAAAGACTACCTTGCGGGCGGATCGCTCATTGTAGATTTTCAACCCGTATCATGGGATTCGGTCCGCCTGGGCTTGAGTTACAGAGGGGATTCCCACAAGGAAGTGGCGGATGAATATCTGCCGTACGAGAAATACCGGTCCTACACGGGTTCGATCGGACTGGAAAATGAATTTACCCTGATCAAGAATCTTACGGTCGTTGCGGGGCTCAGCTACGATTGGTATGAGGTGACGGAGGCCAAAAGAAACGTCACGAGTACGGAAACAGCAACCTATGGCGATTATCTCGGGCAGGAGGATCTTTATCAGCCAAATGACGATGATATCAATTACATGATCGGAGCCAACTATCTCTTTTCCGATAATACCAAGATCTATGCCTCTGCAGCCAGAAAGAGCCGGTTTCCGACTCTCAGAAGTCTCTACAACAAGCTCGATGCCAATTGGGGAGACCCCCATCTGAAATCCGAGAAGAGCAACAACTATACAATCGGGGCGTCCAGGCCCTTTGGATCTTTCATGAGGGCCGATTTCGCCCTCTTCTGGCATGACATCAAGGATAAGATTTCGTCTACCGGGTCCACAAAAACGGGTGATTATCATCCGATAAACATCGATGGCGTGAGAACGATCGGTTACGAAGCGGGAGTCGAACTTTATCCCGTGGATAAACTGATTCTCCGGGCCGATTACACCTATACCTATGCAAAGGATAGAAGTGAGGACCGGGTCAGCGATGATGTAACGGGTATCCCCAGGAGAGCGTTCAACCTTTCGGCTCAGTACACGCTGCCTTCCGTCAACACGAAGATGGATTTCAATGGCTCCTATGTGTCTCACGTCTGGACCAACGTGACGCCGGGACAGGAAGATTCGTTGGACAGTTATTGGCTGTGGAACGCCAAGGTCACCCAGCCCATGGGGAAACACGTTGAATTTTATGTTGCGGCGAACAACCTTTTCGACAACTATTATGAATGGGGAGACGGTTATCCGGCACAGGGGCGCAGCTTTTGGAGCGGCGTTTCCGTCAAGTTCTGAAGCGTTTCATCTGGAAACGAATGACCAACGCCGGGCTTGATGAGGTCCCGTGTGCCGGTGCGGAAAACCCATGATATGCCGGGACGCCGATTGTCCCGGCTGCGTTCAGGTTTCAATACCGAAGATGATTTTTCTTGCGTAAATCCGTCATAAATGTACCATCTTTGCGTATAACCCCCGTGTGGTTTTGTAACCATGGGAACACTCGACCCTCCGGGCGAAGGCGACAAAAATCGCCTTCGCCCGGAGGTCCGCCTGGAATCAAGGCGAGCAGGGAGGAAGGGTCGAAGCGGGGGGATTCCACTCCACATTCTTCACCTTCGACATGATCCATGTAATACCGATGGAAGGCATCGGCGGAGGGCATGAACGGAGAATCGCCCGGCAGCTCCTGCCTGGCAAAGAGCAGAGGAGACGCATAGATGGGTCACATACAGACAATGTTCGATCCGGCAACGATCGCCCTGGTCGGGGCATCGGAAAAACGCGGTGCCGTGGGAAGATCGATTCTCGAAAAACTTCTGAATTCCGGAAAAAGGCGCATCTACCCGGTCAATCCGAAGGCGGAGTCCCTGCTCGGGATCAAGAGCTATCCTGATATCGCTGCTGTTCCTGAACAGATGGACCTGGCGGTCATTGCCGCACCGGCCCGCTCTGTGCCCCGGGCGCTGGAGGAATGCGGAGCGGCCGGCGTAAACGGCGTGGTCATCGTCTCGGCCGGATTTCGTGAAACCGGCGAAGAGGGCAGACGACTGGAACACGACATCAACAGGATCGGCAAGAAGTACGGGATGCGCATCCTGGGTCCGAACTCCGTCGGTTTTATCAGGCCTCCCCTCAACCTGAGCGCCACTTTTCTTAAAAACACCCCCCCGCCAGGCCGTATCGCTTTCATCTCTCAGAGTGCGGCCCTGGGAAGCGCCATCCTTGACTGGGCGGCCGACGCAGGGATCGGTTTCAGCCTGTTCGCCTCCCTCGGGGACATGATCGACATCGACTTTGCCGATCTGATCGACTTCCTGGAGGAATATGACGAGGCTACAAGAAGCATTCTGATCTACATGGAGAGTGTCGGAAATGCGCGGAAATTCATGAGCGCGGCGCGTGGGTTTGCCCGCCGCAAGCCCATCATCGTTTTGAAGCCCGGCAGATACGGCGAAGGGGCCGGGGGGGCTGACTTTCAGCTCGCCTCCATGGCTGGTGACAGTGCCGTCTACGGTGCGGCGTTCCGGCGGGCAGGCGTATTGAGAGTCAAGGAAATAGCGGAACTCTTTGATGCGGCGACGGTCCTTGTTTCCCGGAAGTTTGCCCGAGGTCCGAGGGTCGCCGTCATCGGCTCCGCCGGTCCCTGCGCGGTCACCATGGATGCACTGCTCGAAAAGGGCGGGGAACTGGCCAATCTTTCACAGGAAAGCATAGACCGCATCAACACCGTCATGCCGCCTTACTGGAACAAGGCGAATCCGGTTTATCTGCATGGAGGCGCCACCGTCGAACAATATGCGGAGGCACTGGCCATATGCATCCAGGATGAGGCGGTGGACGGTGCAATTGTAAACTATGTGCCCCTCATTAATGCCCCCTCCGATCAAGTTGCGCAGGCGATCGTGAAGGTTGCTGAAAAAAACAGAAAGCCCGTCATCGCTGTATGGATGGGCGGAAAAGTGGTTCAGGAGGGCAAAGGCATTTTTTCCCGGAACGGCATCCTGGTTTATGACACGCCGGAAGAGGCGGCCAGAAGCTACATGAATATGTACAATTACAGGCGGTACCTAGATCGGCTGTATGAAATCCCCGCCGCGCTGCCCGAGCAGGAAGCGCCTCCGAAAGAACGCCTCAACGCGCTGATCGGCAATGCCCTTGCAGAGGGACGGACGTTGCTCAACGAACAGGAGTCGAAGGAATTTCTCGCCGCTTATGGAATTCCGACGGCGATGCCCCAGGTTGCCCGGAATCCTGAAGAGGCTGTAGCCATCGCCGAAAAGCTGGGATATCCGGTCGCTCTCAAGATTGTCTCGCCCGATATCTCCCGCAAAAGCGAGGTGGATGGCGTCATCCTGGGGATCGATTCCCGGGACGAGCTGCCGGGTGCCTGTGAAAAGCTGGTCCGAAGAGTGAGGAAATGGGCCCCGGAGGCGACGCTCAGTGGCGTGGCCGTGGAAAAGATGGTGAGCCGCGTGGAGCATGAACTCCTCCTGGCAGCAAGGAAGGATACGGATTTCGGTTCGGTCATCCTCTTCGGGTCGGGTGGGCCCATGGCCGGGGCCGGAAGGGATTATTCCGTCGGCCTTCCCCCGCTGAACAAGACCCTGGCGTCCATGCTGATCCAGGACACCCGTGTGTACAAGATGATGCGGAATTCCCGCGAAAGCTCAGCGGCAGATATTGCAAGGCTTGAGGAAGTGCTGATCAATTTTTCCAATCTGATTGTCGACTTTCCGGAGATAGCGGAAATCGTGATCAATCCTTTTGCGGTATCCCCGGAGGATATGGCCGCCCTGGATGCAAGGATAACGATCGAAAGAGATCCTCGCCCGGACGGTCCATCGGCCTATCCTCATCTGGCCATCAGCCCTTACCCTACAAAATACATTCGGTCCTGGCAGATGGAGCCTGGAACGGAAGTGGTCCTGAGGCCCATCCGGCCGGAAGACGAACCTGCGAAATCCGAGATGCTCCTTTCTTCTTCCCCGGAATCCTTGAGAACCCGGTTCTTTCACACGGTAAAGGACATTCCCCGCAAATTGCTCATCTACTTTGTCAACGTCGACTACGATCGGCATATGTCGCTGATTGCCGAGGTTCAGGAGGAGAAGAAAAAAAGGATGATCGGGGCGGCGAGCCTCGTCATGAATGCGGATATGACCTCCGGGGAACTGGCCGTTTTCGTGCACGACCGGTACCAGGGAAAAGGACTTGGAAAGAGGCTCTTGGAGTCCCTGATTGACATCGCCAGGGATAAATCTCTTCCGGAGGTGCACGCGGAGGTCCTTTCGGAGAATGCAACGATGCTGGGAATCTTCAGGCGCTTTGGCTTTACCGTCCGGCAGCTTCCGGGGGGCTCCAGCGAGTGCAGGTTGAATTTGGGCTGATGGGTACGGATTATCCTTATTTTTAACATGCTCCAGAGTTTCTCTCCGCCGCGGGAGGCTTTGACGGATCAGGAAAGGCGAAGGCGGAACCGGACCGCCGGGGGCAGGGCAGTTTGCCGGGGGTGGCAGGCTGCAAGAGCTTCAGGGATCTTCCCGTTGCCTTCGGAACGAGGGGTCCGCCAGTACCAGCACAAGGGTGAAGAAGGGAAAGAGGGCCAGTCCCCCCAGCAGCCATTCCAGGGGTACGGATTCCGCGATTTTTGCGAAGAGAAAAACGAGAACCCCGCCACATCCCCAGACGAATCCGCCCAGAAAAGAGGAGACCGTTCCCGTATATCCGGGGGCCCGTTCCTGCGCCATGCTGATCAAAAGGGAAAAGGGGAGCATCAGGAAAAACCCCAGCAGAAACACCATGAGCAGCTGTGCGGCGCCTGCCGGCGGCATCGCGTTGAAAAGCAGCAGGAGAACAATGGGGGGGATGGAGGAGAGAAGAATCACGAAGAATCGCCCCGTCTTGCGGGCCGAGAGGCTGCCGGCCAGCGGACCGAGGGCGCAGCCCAGGGACAACAGAGAGAGGAAGAGGCCTGTTCTAGTTACGGATGCCCCGTGCTGGCGCAGAAGGATGGGCAGAAAGGCATAGAGGTTCATGGCGATGATGCTGACGGCGAGGGCAAAGAGGAAAAGGGGTAAAATCGGGGGAAGAATCTTCGCAAGGGGATAAGAGAAGCCTTTCGCCTGCAACCGCTGGCGGCTCCCGGGATTCGGGAGAATTTTCAAAAGCCACACGGTGGCCAGGATGCCGGGAAAAGAAATCAGGTAAAACTTTTCCATACCGAAGTGCGTAACGAAGAGGGAAATGAGGGAGGGGCCGGCAACAAACCCCAGCGAAGTAGCCAGGAGAAGGAAGGAGATGACCAGGGATCCGCCGTCGGGATGGATGGCCTTCACGGCGGAAAAGGACGCCGGATGGAAGGCGCAGATCCCGATTCCGGCAAGGAGCAGGAACAGGACCAGAAATCCGTAATTCGGAGCGGAACCCAGCCCGCCCATCCAGAACCCGACCCATAGAGGGGAAAGACACAGGAACGGATAATATCCCAGCCGGTCTTCAAGCCAGCCGAAGATGGGTTGCAGCACCGAATTGAAGAGCGAGAAGACGGAGACCAGGGCGCCTGTTTCCGTGAGGGAAAGCTTCATCTCCGTCATGAAAAGGGGAAGGAGAGGCGCCAGGATGCTCGTGTAGGACGTGATCAGGAATTTGACGACATAAAGCGGGACATTCCTCACGGGGGGGGTCCTTGATCCGCGGCCTGCCGCCGCTGTTGCCTGCTGTTCGCCCGGCTCATCCGCCTTCCCATCTCCGGAACAGATCGTGTTCGATGCCGAGGGAGTCGAGAATTTTTCCGATGGTCTGATGAATCAGGTCATCGATGCTCAACGGCTGGTGATAGAACGAAGGAATGGGGGGCAGGATCTGGGCGCCGCACTCCGCTGCCGCCTCCATAAGCCTGAGATGGCCGAGATGAAGCGGCGTTTCTCTCACCACGAGAATCAGTCTGCGTTTTTCTTTCAGGGTGACATCGGCGGCACGGATCAGGAGATTCTCCGTATACGAATGGGCGATGCCGGAAAGGGTCTTGATGGAACAGGGGATGACGACCATGCCGCAGGTCAGGAATGAGCCACTCGCCAGGGCCGCGGCCATATCCCGGTTGTCATACCAGCGGGAAGCAAGGGCCGTTACCTGGGAGAACTGAAAGGGCGTTTCGATTTCAATAGTCTTCCTTCCGGACTCGGAGACGATCAGGTGGGTTTCCACGTCCATCTTTCTGAGGACTTCCAGCATCCTGATCCCGTAGATGACGCCGCTGGCGCCGGTTATGCCGATCACAATCCGCTTTGCCATTCTTCAGACCTTTCCCCTTTCTTCATCCGGGACGTTCAGATCTTCCTCGAGGTACTGCACGATGTATTCCGTCAGCAAATCGATGTTCCGCAGAACCAGGCCGATTCCTTCGCCGTCGAGGTTGTCCCAGTGGATGCCGGCCGTGACGACGACCCGCGTTTTGAAGACCGAGGAGAGATGTTCAGACGCCTTTTTTACGACTTCGTCTTCCTTGTGGCCCACCACGCAGAGCACGGAGGCGGTGGCGCCGGTCCTGCCGGGGTCTCGAAGGCTCGGCCGCGGCTGGGCCAGCGCGACGGCTCCGATGTGCGGCCGTTCGCCTCCCCAGATCGAGACGAGCAGATCCTGTCCGATCCACTGCGCCGAGGCATCCAGATCATACCGGCCTTCTTCCGTCCTGAAGAGGATCCCGTTCAAAGTTCTTGTTGCCTGCAAGAGTTTCCCCCTTCAACGCTTCCGCGAAAACCATTGCGCCGCCGGTTCCGTGGAGCCGCTTCCCTTAGCTTTTTCCCGTATAACGAAAATTCAAAGCAATGCAAGACTTTTTCTGTTTACAATTGGCCGTGTGTCATCTATGAATATCTTACTTCGCTGAAAGCGGCCTGGATGGCCTTATCCCTGACAGGCTCCCATCCTGAGAGAAGAAAAATGCCCAAAAAAAAAGAGAAAGGATTACGACCATGAAGTGGACCATCAGACTGTTTGTGCCCCTTGTTTTTTTCTTCTTTTTGAGTTCCCCCGGCTGGCCCGCCCAGGCCGCGCCTGATCCGCATAAGGCCGATCGTCTCGTGGACCTGAACGCCTGCATCGACTACCTGGAAAAGACGGGGAATCTCGTCCGCGTCAAATCGGAGGTCGATCCGGTCCATGAGCTCGCCGGCATTGCAAAGAAGTTCGAGGGGAAGAAGTGCGTCCTTTTTGAAAAGGTCAAGGGGAGCGCCTTCCCGGTATTCATGGGCCTTCTGTGGAACCGCGATACGGTGGGCTCCCTCTTCAACGTCCCCAAGGAGAAGGTCCCCTTCGTCATAGGCCAGGCCATCGGTGCGTGGAGAAAGGACAAGGAGGCGCTGCCGTCGAAGGTTCTCGATAAGGGACCGGCCAACGAGGTTGTCGTGACCAAGGGTGTCAACCTCTACGATCTTCCCGCCCCGGTCCATGCCCTGCAGGACGGCGGACCCTATTTCGACTCTTCCGTGGTGGTGGTGAATGATCCGGCGACGGGAAAGCCCAACATCTCCATCCACCGGATCATGATCACCGGCAAGGATCGCCTTACCTTCCTGATCGATCCGGGAAGGCACCTGGGGGCCTACCTTGAAACGATGGAAAAGCAGGGGAAACCCCTTCAGGTGACCATCAACAACGGCGTCGGGCTCGCCCCCTGGCTGGTTTCTTCCGTACCGGGAACGGGGCCCGGAAAGGCGACCATTGCAAGCCATATCGTCGGCAGGCCGATCCATTTCATCAAGGCGCAGACCGTCGATGTCCCTGCCTTTGCCGATGCGCAGTTCGTGATCGAAGCGGAAATCATCCCTCACGTCCGGGAGACGGAAGGCCCCTTTGCCGAGGTGACGGGATATTATGGAAAACAGGGCAAGCGCTGGGTCATGCGGGTCAAGGCGATCACCCATCGGAAGAATCCTGTCTTCCATTCCCTGCTCTCGGGCCAGGAAGTCTGGAATGCCGTCGGCTTCACCGCCGAGGCGAAGATCTTCGTTACGGTGAAACAGAAGGTTCCTGACCTTAAAGCGGTTTACCTTCCCCCGGGGGGATGCGGGTTTTATGGCGCCGTTCTCCAGCTGACCAAGAGCAGGGAGGGCATTCAGAACGAGGCCATCCAGGAGGCGTTCAAGGCCTTTCCATCCCTCCAGTGGGTTGTGGCCGTGGACGACGATGTCAATATCTACGACCCGATCGACGTCGAATGGGCGATTACGACGCGCTTCAACGCCAAGAAGGGATTTATCGTCCTGAAAGATCAGCCCGGCCATATCCTGAATCCCATGGTTGAGGACGGCCTGGTCACCAAGGTCGGCGTGGATGCAACGGCCCCGTATCCCCGCACCTCTTCCTTTGAACGGGTGAAATTCAAGGATGTGGATCTGGGGAAGTTTGTGATCCAATAGCGCCGGCGCCTGCGGATCTCCCCTGCGGGACTGCCTGGAACCGGATTTGATGCAGAAAGAAAGCAAAACGGGATGGCCTGAAGCGGGTAGTCATCGCCATGAACGTTCTTGCATTTTCCTGCGCCGATCCGGCTAGCCATTTCATGAAAGAGGCGTGGACTGAAAATTGGGATTCTATGAAGAGATGATCCGGCGCATGGCCGCCGATGCCGATCCGGCGGCGGTGATCGAGGATATCAGAATTTATGTCAACTGGGTCCTGGTCAAGACCGGGAAATGGTCTCTTTCGACCTACTTTCATAACATGCCCGGTTTTAACGAGCCGATCGGCATGGATGCCTGGATGGGGGATTGGATCGGCCGGCCCGCCCGGGCGGCAGCCCTCGAACTCCTGGCAAGCCGGAAGAACCTCAGGCGCAGTGTCGGAATGGCTTGCCTCAAGTCCCTGCTCCCGGAACCTCCCGTGACGATTGAAGGAGGGGCCATGGAACTCTTCGAGCCGGCCATAACAGCCCGCGTACCGAGTTGTTTTATCGGCTACTTCAAAAAAGCGGCCCTGTGGCGGGAGCAGGGCTATCCCGTCACGATTGTGGAGCTTTTTCCCCGCCCGGGGGATATCCATTGGGAGCAGGCTGACCAGGCGCTCCAGGACGCCGAACTGGTCTTTATGACCGGCTTGACCGTTGTCAACGAAACCCTCGAAGCCGTGATCCGCCGGACGCCGTCCGCCCGGATGAGGATCCTCATGGGTCCCACCGTACCCGCCAGCCCCGTGCTCTTCAGTTATGGCGTTGATGTACTGGGCATTACTTCTATCGACGATGTGGAGCTCATGTCCGGCTATGCGTTGCGGGGTGGGGGAAGTATCGCCAACGCCCCGTCCGGGGCGCTTCGAAGCCTCAATATGGCGAGCGACCTGGATGAACTCCGGGAGCGGATTGCCGCCTTGGCGCATTGAATTCCCCTTGGCCTTTCGGATGATGCCGCCGACGCCGTCGACGGATGAGAGCGCCGCGGGCCGCGGATAAAGTTCATTCAAGGAGAGAGGATATGTGGCTTGACCGCCTGGTTGAATGGCAGGCACAGGGCATCCCCTGTGCGATCGTGACGATTATTGACGCCCAGGGATTCACACCGCGCAAGACGGGGGCCAAAATGGTCGTGACTGAAGATGGCCGGAGCGCCGGATCGGTGGGAGGCGGCACGTCCGAGCAGCAGTGCATCGAACTGGCCGCCAAGGCCATTGCTCATCGGACCTGCCTGATGCAGCGCTTTGTCTCTCCCGTTGAAGGGGGGGAATGGATGGCAGAGGATCGTCCCCTGGGGGCCTGCGGGGGGACCATGACGGTCTTTATCGAACCGATTGTTCCCGAGCCTGAACTGGTCATCTTCGGCGCCGGCCATATCGGGCAGTGTCTGGCGCGCCTGTGTGCCGTCATGGAAATGTCCTATCGCGTTTATGATGACCGGCCGGGAATTCTGATCCCCGATCGTTTTCCCGGGGCCGGGGCCCTCGTCTGCGCCCCCTTTGACAGGATTTCCGAGAATATCGAACTTACGGCCATGAGCTACTGCGTCATCATGACTTATGGACACGACCATGACGAGGTGGTTCTGGAACAACTGCTTCCCTGCAAGGAGATCCCCTATATCGGCATGGTGGGCAGCCCGAACAAGGCGCGCGTGCTGATCGAGAACATCCGGGGGCGCGGCGGAGAAATTGATGAGCGGCTCTACTGTCCGGTGGGGCTGTCGATCGGGCGCAATCAACCCCAGGAAATTGCCCTGTCCATCCTGACCGAAGTCGTTCTTCTCTGCCGCGGCGGCAATCTTTCTCACCTGCGCCGTGACTGGACTTCAACGTAAAGGATCCTGGCTCACCGGACTGGATCCATATTCCCTTTTAAAAAGAAAAACGGCTGTTCCCAGGCAACCCGAGGGGACGATTACAGATCTCCCTCAGCCTGATGTGGTCATTGAGGCTGGCATGGCCAAAAGAAAGGTTTCGCAGAGATGTTTTGTTCTTCGTCCTGGGGACATCTTTCCCGAAGGCGAAAGAAATAGAAGCCTTCGGGAAGATGTCCCATCATGTGATCATTCTGCGCCTACAATGATGCTGGTTGCCTTGATGATGGCAAAGGCAGCCGCCCCGTCTTTCAGGGCCAGGTTGTCGGCGCTCGTGTTGGTGATCACCGCCGCGAGAGACGGTCCGCTCTTCAGAGCGATGACGACTTCGGTATTTACAGCCCCCTTCTTGACGCTTGACACGGTAACGCTCAAAACATTCCTTGCACTCAGTTTCATGACCCTTACCTCCATCAGTATTAAATTTTGACAGTAAAAAAACACAGATCACGATCGAATATCTTCCAATTAATTTTAATGATTTTAAGCAACAAAACATCCATATCGGAAAGAAACCTTTCCAATGGCGTCCCGAACATTCAGGACATCGTTTTATGTTCTTCTCCGAGCTGTATGACAAAAGGGCTCGAGCGAAAAACGCGTCACGACAGTTCTCTTGCCTGTGATGGTGTGATCAGGAATATCCTTGACATTATATCCTTCATAAGATAAGCGGGGCATGGATTATGTTATTTCAGGCATAAAAGGATTCTTCTCTTATGCAATGATGTCCGGCCAACCTGATCAAAAGACGCTCTGATGGAGTCATGTGAATGCCTGAAAAAATATCTGCCCCGAGATATATGCCCAAAAAACTTACGGTATCAGGTTTGGTAAACAACCCTCTTCGCCTTCACGTGGAGGATCTGCGACAGATGGAGGTTGTTGAACTTAACAACCTCAAAAGGTTCTACTCTATCGGTATGGGAGATGGGATTGCAGAGAAATATCAGGGTGTTCTGCTTCGTACACTGACGCATTCAGGCGGGCCGGTGTGGGGAATTGGAGTGAAGTCGGGCAGGGCTTGAAAAGAAAAGGGTTGAGCGGCGGGATTCCGGGAGCATTTAAAGATGACCCGTCGAATTTTCCCGGATGCTGATCCGCATCATCAGGGAGTGCAAATGACCTTGATGCCATGGTGGTTTCAGCTTCAAGGGACTTTGGAACACCTTGCACGGTGTCTTCCTTCGCGGGTTGTATTTGGGTTGAATATGCGTTATGCCCTGCATAATTTGAATCTGAGACTTCTGAAGTAAGGCGGTCAGAAAATCCCCCTTTTTTTAAAAATTCATTTAGGAAAGGATGAAAGATGAAGAACTGGACTATCAAACTCTTTTTGGCGGTGTTTTGTTTCGTGTTTTTAACCGGGACAGCCCTTGCGGGTGAAATTAAAATATCCGTGGCGGCCAGCCTGACGGATGCAGTAACGGACATTTCCAAGGAATTTACAAAAAAGAACCCAGGGGTTTCATTTCAACGAAACTTTGCCAGTTCCGGGGCATTGGCAAAACAGATCGCGAACGGCGCCCCCTGCGATGTCTATTTCTCCGCCAATGTGGAGTGGATGGACTTCCTGAAAGAAAAGAATCTGGTCGATGCGCGGCATGTTTCCACCTTTGCCTTCAATGAAGTGGTCTTTGTGGGCAAGCCCGGTCTCAAGGTGAGCGGCATGCAGGATGTGGTGAAACTGGGGAAGGTCGCCATCGGCAGCCCGAAGAGCGTTCCTGCCGGCCAGTATGCCATGGAGGCGATCAAGAGTGCGGGTTTGGAGAAGCAGCTGGAAAAAAAGCTGGTCATGGCGAGAGATGTTCGGGAATGCCTGATGTATGCCGAACGCGGTGAGGTGGATGGGTCCTTTGTCTATAAGACGGACGCGATGATGGCCAAGAATGTGAAGATTCTTTTTGCCGTGCCCCAGAACTATTACTCGAGAGTGACCTATCCTGTAGCGCTTACAGCTGCGGGAAGCAAAAATGCCGAAGCGGTGGCATTCTATAATTTCCTGAAAACCGCCGATGTAAAGAAGATTCTTGCCAAATACGGGTTTGCGGTGAAGTAATTTCCACATGCCCGGTTTTACATCGACCGATTATTCGGCAATCCTGCTGTCGATCAGAGTGGCCATTGTGGCCACTCTGATTTCTCTTCCCTTTGGTTTTGCCGTTGCCTATCTCATGACCTTCCGGAAGTTCCGGGGGCGGGTCGCCCTGGATGTCCTTGTCAATCTTCCTCTGACATTGCCGCCTGTCGTCGTTGGCTATCTTCTGCCCCTCCTTTTGGGACAGCAGGGCTGGGTCGGGAAGATGATCCTCCAGCCCCTCGGGATCCAGCTGATTTTTACCTGGAAAGCGGCGGTCATCGCCACGGCGGTCTTGGGCTTTCCCCTGATGGTCCGGTCGATGCGGACGGGAATGGAAACCATCGATGTGCGCCTTATTCAGGCTTCCCGGACCCTCGGAGCAGGCTGGTTTCACAATGTGCTCACGGTGATCCTGCCTCTTTCCGTCCGGGGAATCATCGCCGGCTCCGTTCTCATGTTCGCCCGGGGACTGTGTGAATTCGGGGCGACGATCATCGTCGTGGGAAACATCCCCGGGGTTACCCAGACGATCCCCCTGGCGATTTATGAATACATCAGTTCCCCTCGAGGCGACGAGATGGCCATGGCCCTCTGCTTGGTGTCCATAACCATTTCCGTAGCCGTGCTCATCTTTCACGAATGGTTGGGGAGAAGAATGATTCGGACGGACTGACATGGAACTGCGTGTGGACACAGGAAAACAGTTTGGCACCTTTTTCCTGGAGGCGAACTGTACCGTTGCAGGGGAGCGGATCGGCCTGGCGGTCACGAAGGAGGGCATCCCGGTAAAGTGCTGGACGATGCCGGGAAACACGTCGGACATGAAGACCGTGGAGAAGGTCAAAAGCGATCTTCTCGGCTGGAAACGGGGCCGCTGCGTCTGGGTCATGGACCGTGGGATGAGTTCCGAAGAGAATCGCCTGATCCTGCAGAAGGCCGGCGGTCACTACATCATCGGCGAGAAGCTCCGGGACAATCAGGAGACCCACCGCGAGGTTCTGGCCAAGCGGGGCAGGTTCACTTCCGTTCGGGAAAACCTGGAGATCAAGGAAGTGATCATTGGCGACGGGGAAAAGCGCCGCCGCTTTATCCTGGTTCACAATCCGGATGAAGCCAAAAAGGATCAGGCCACTCGCGAGAAGACCATCAAAAAGATTGAAGAAGCTCTGAAGTCCATCAAAGAGCAGACCGGACACTGTCACACGAAGAACGTCTGCGCCCTTCTGTCCCACCGGACCATGGGCAGATACCTGCGGCAGTTGAAAAACGGGCGGATCAAAATCGACAAAGGGAAGATCAGAGAAGAGGCCCATCTGGACGGGAAATACATCATTTCCACCAGTGACGACACCCTGAGTCCTGAGGATGTGGCACTGGGGTACAAACAACTGATGGAAGTGGAGCGGGCTTTCCGAACCCTGAAAACGACTCTGGATCTGAGACCTGTTTATCACCGGAAGGATGAACGGATCGAAGCCCATGTGTTCCTCTGTTTCCTG